>JBEDDQ010000257.1:0-2707 GCA_041176185.1 Armatimonadota bacterium
AGGCGACACGCGAGGATTTTGTAAAGCGGCAGGCATCGCTAAGCCTCAAGCGGGATGAGCAACGTGAGGCATCAAGGCAGCTTGCATCCGATGTCGCCACACTTCGAGCTGAAGTCGAAGCCCTAAAGCGGGAGAGGCATCGCCTCGATGAACTATTAGCACGAAACCAGACAGATACGGAGTTCAGGGCGAAACGCATAGCGGAAGCGCGCAGAGTTCTGAGTGAGGATGACCGGGTTGCAGGCGAACGCGTAGAGACGCTGAATGCGGCTAAGATCCGCCTCGGTGCTGCCATTGAGATTGCCGATGCAGCGGACAAGAAGCGGGATGCCCTGAGAACCCTGACGGACACGCAGCATAAAGTGATGCAAGAGCTTCATCTAGCGATGCAAAAGGCGACGGGTATTGAGCAGGCTGCTAAGATTAGAATCGCGCGCCTAGAGACGCAAATCGATACGGTGGTCCAGCGCCTTCAGGATGAATATGAGCTGCACCCGGATGCTGCAGTTGCATTGACCGGTGGGGATGCGCCTCCTAAGGACATCGCACAGGAAATTGCACGCCTGCGCCGCGAGATCAAGGCACTGGGTACGGTCAATGTTGGTGCCATTGAAGAGTATGCCAAAGTCAGCGAACGCTTCACCTTCCTGACTGAACAACAGGCCGATCTTGTGAATGCAAAGCAAACCCTCCTCGGAGCCATTTCCGACATCGACCAAAGCACAGTTGGAGTTCTTGAGCTGACCTATAAACAGGTTGGTGAAGCGTTTAGGCGCTACTTTGCCCGTCTCTTCGGGGGGGGCACGACGGACTTGGTACTAACCGATCCAGATAATGTTTTGGATTCTGGCGTCGAAATTCATGCACAGCCACCCGGGAAACGGCGACAAAACCTGGCGCTCCTTTCGGGCGGCGAGAGGGCACTTACGGCCACAGCACTGCTGTTTGCATTCCTTGAGGTACGACCGGCGCCATTTTGTGTTCTCGATGAAGTGGATGCCCCTCTGGATGGACTGAACGTCGAGAAGTTTGCCGATTTGGTAAAGGACTTTGGGACGAAGAGCCAGTTCGTGCTGATCACACACAACGCGACAACGATGGAAGCGGCTCCGCTATGGTTTGGTGTGACGATGCAGGAGCCTGGCGTAAGCCGTGGCCTCTCCCTAAAAGTGCCTGAGCAGCAACAGGAGCTGATTCGAACCTGATGATACGTATGACGGAAAGTCTGTCTAAGTGAATATTCTCTTGATCGCGCAACGCTATCCACCGTTTGTTGGTGGTGTTGAAGTCCACGTGATGCAAATCAGTAGGGCATTCAAGGCAGCTGGTCACCATGTTTCTGTTGCCGCAGCAAACTTTGCACCTTATACGGGAAGCAAGCGCCTTGCGGTTCTGTTTGACTCGCTCCTCACGCCCCCTCACGATGACTTCAATGATGACGGAATCCCCGTGACGGCTATTTGTCCTCGTACGATGCTTGACAAGCTGATGCTCATTCCGTGTGCTATCAGGGCTGTTCCTGGACTGCGAAAAGACTTTGCCAGAATGCAGGCGGTTTCCTATCTCTTTTTCCGTGCACTGTACTGGAAACGCGCAACAGCACTGGTTCGTGAATGCGATGTCGTTCACTCATTGGCAAATGGACTGCTTGGTTGGTTGTTTCGTGAAGCTGCGGAGGCGTGTGGCAAGCCATACATAAATACTCCGTTTGTTCATCCGGGACAGTGGGGGGATGCGGCAGCCGATGTACGCCATTACAAGAAGTGCGATCGCGTTGTCGGGCTTGTCCAAACCGATTCTGACTACCTCATATCTCTTGGTATTGAACCTCGACGCGTCGCTACCATTGGCGTCTCACCCGATCTTCCATCCACTACAAATCCGACATCGTTTCGGGAAAAGCATGGATTTGAATCTGCGCCGTTGGTTGTCTATGTTGGCCGGATGATGGCACAGAAAGGTGCATCGGCGGTTGTAGCGGCAGTGGACATTGTCACCAAGCAGGTACCCGGTGTTCAGTTTGTTTTCATCGGGCCAGGGAGCGATGAAGAAGTCCGGGTCTTCGATAACACTCCTGCAAATGTTCACTATTTAGGCAAAGTTTCTGCTCAGGAGAAAGCAGATGCCGTGGCTGCCTGTGATGTCTTCTGTATGCCAAGTATGTCGGAAATTCTCCCGACGGTCTACCTCGAAGCGTGGAGCCTTGGAAAGCCTGTCGTCGGAGGTCGGGCACATGGTCTCCCCGAGCTGATTCAGGGTAATGATTGCGGTATTGCCGCAGAACAATCGGGAACTGCTGTTGCGACGGGCATTATAAGCGTTTTAACAAATGCTGAATTGGCCGTGCGCTATGGTGCAAATGGAAAGGCCCTCGTTGCTGCAAAGTACTCAGTGCCGGCCGTGACGGCGCAACTTTTAGACCTTTATAAAACGGTTTGTGATGAAAGGGCTCGTTCATGATTCAGGCATTAGATTTCGCCAATACCAGTGTGGTCGTCACGGGGGGCGCCGGATTCATTGGGTCTCACCTTGTGGATGTACTTGCCAGTCATGGTGCTAACGTTTCGGTCATTGATAACCTCCAATCCGGGAAGTGGTCGAATCTTACCCACGTTACCGGGATTTCGTGTATCACAGCCGATGTCAATGCACGTGACAAAATGGATGCAATCATCAAGGATGCCAATCCCGAATATATCTTCCACTT
>JBEDDQ010000258.1:0-2700 GCA_041176185.1 Armatimonadota bacterium
ATGCTGGCACGGTCTCTGCGGCCCCGGCATCGGTTGTAACAACCGGCGGTGTGACATCCGGTGGTGGCAAGGGCATGGAGGCCCTAAACCTCAGCTCGCTGCAAGGCCTGATGTCAGAAGCATCTGTTGGCCGTAACGCTGTGGCTGAAGATGATGGTGCTGGTGAAGAGGATGCCGACAAGGCCCCTGTGGTCCGTCTGGTCAACGCGATTCTCGTGCAGGCGATTGACACAGGTGCATCGGATATTCACATCGAGCCAAACCGCCGAAACGTGCGTGTCCGGTACCGCATCGACGGAGTTCTCCGCGAAATCATGCCAGTCCCCAAGCTCCTGCAGGGTCCGGTGATTGCCCGTTGTAAGATTATGGCAGAAATGAACATCGCTGAGCGGCGTGTCCCTCAGGATGGTCGTATCGCGCTACGCCATACGAACAAAGACTACGACATGCGTGTGTCTTGTCTTCCATCGCTGTATGGCGAAAAAATCGTTATGCGTATCCTCGATAAGTCATCGACGCAGATTGGTCTTGGCCGCCTTGGCTTCCAAAGCCATATTCAGGCGACGATTGAATCGCTGGTCGCACAGCCAAACGGAATGTTTATCGTTACTGGACCAACCGGTTCGGGCAAAACGACGACGCTCTACTCCATCTTGAATAAGCTGAACGTAGCGGATGTAAACATCGTTACCGTTGAGGACCCGGTTGAGTACGAACTGACGGGTGTTACCCAGGTTCAGATCAACAAAAAGGCTGGTTTGAACTTTGGAAGTGCACTGCGCTGCTTCCTCCGCCAAGACCCGGACATCATCATGGTCGGAGAAATGCGTGACCTTGAAACCGCCGATATCGCGATCGAATCGGCACTTACAGGCCACTTAGTGCTTTCAACGCTCCACACCAACGATGCACCATCTGCAACACTCCGTCTTGCAGACATGGGAGTTGAGCCATTCCTTATCTCAGCGACCCTGATTGGTATTCTTGCACAACGTCTTTGCCGTACCAACTGTGCCAACTGTACAGAAGAGTACTCTGAGATTGCTGCAACGCTGGCATCCTTCCACTACGACCAGTCAGACCCTAATAAAGCGGTTACCCTCAAGCGTGGGCGTGGCTGTGATGTCTGTGGTGGTACCGGATACAAGGGCCGCTCGGGTGTACACGAGCTGATGACAATGAACGATGAGTGTTCTGAGCTTGTTGTCCGCCGTGCAACGCTGGTTGACCTTAAGGAAGCGGCATCCCGTAATGGTTACCGCGAAATGCGTGAGGATGGCCTCGACAAGATTCTGATGGGAGCTACGACGCCCAAGGAAGTCGCCCGCGTGGTCTTTACCGCAGGTCACTAAGACCTGTCGTTTCACTCTTCGGGCCCGCCCTGTGCGGGCCCTTTTCTAGACGGAGGCAATTAGAGCAATGTCAGTTGTTGGACCTACAGATACACCACAACCCGCACGGATGGAAGGTGGCGGTGGAAGACTCCGCTCACTGGAAGATGCACACATCGATGAGCTTCTCCACCTCGTCCATGACACCAAGGGCGCATCCGACCTGCACATTGCCGTTGGCCTGCCTCCGGTAGTCCGCGTCGATGGCAAGCTGTTGATGGCACCCTATGAGGCATTTTCACCGCAAACATCACAACGAATTGTCTACGACATCCTCACCGATGAGCAAATCCAGAAGTTTGAGTCGACCTTTGAACTCGACTTTTCATATGCCCTCGGACGCACATCCCGCTTCCGTGTTAACGTTTTCCGGGATAAGGGTACGGTTGCAGCAGCCTTCCGAACGATTCCAACGAAGATCCCGACCCTTGCCGACCTCAACCTCCCGGCAGTCGTTGAAAAACTGACCCACATCACCCGCGGACTCATCCTGGTCACAGGCCCAACGGGATCCGGTAAGTCCACAACGCTTGCTGCGATGATCAATTCCATCAACCTTGGTCGATCCGAGCACATCATCACAATCGAAGACCCGATTGAGTACCTTCACTCACATAAGATGTCGGTTATCAACCAGCGTGAGCTTGGGCAGGATACAAAGACCTTCCCTAACGCACTCCGTGCTGCTCTCCGTGAAGACCCTGACGTAATTCTGGTCGGTGAGATGCGTGACCTTGAAACGATGCAGATGGCTGTTTCCTCAGCTGAAACGGGCCACCTTGTTTTCGCTACGCTTCACACCAACTCCGCGGCAACAACCGTTGACCGTATTGTTGACTCCTTTCCTCCAGGACAGCAAGAGCAGATTCGTCTCCAGCTCTCGAACAACCTCCAAGCCGTAATGTGTCAGCAGCTCCTTCCACGTATCGGCGGTGGACGCGCCTGTGCACAGGAAATTATGATTGCAACACCAGCTATCCGTAACCTGATTCGTGAAGCCAAGGCCCACCAGATTACATCGATGATTCAGACATCCGGTGCACTCGGAATGCAAACCATGGACATGTGTCTCCGTGACCTCGTCGTACGTGGTCAGATTACACGTGACCTCGCACTGCAACGCGCGATGAACCGTACCGAGCTTGAGAATATGCTGATGCAGACTGAGCTCACCGCACAGGGCACAAGCGGTGGTGGTGTTCCACGCCGCTAGTTCGTAACGCTCAAGTAAACGGGAAAGCCCGCGGGAGAAATCCTGCGGGCTTTTTTGTGTGCCAGTAGACATTGGCAACGGTCGACTCCGCATCTT
>JBEDDQ010000259.1:0-8488 GCA_041176185.1 Armatimonadota bacterium
CCTTTAACACGGCGGATCCACAGGAGTTTGTTTATGCATGTGAAACGATATCCCAGCCTTATAGGGTGCTAAAGCTCGGAGAGGCCATCGTTCTCTAAGGCAGTCACTAACATCTCCAAAAAGTTAACAACCACCGCGAGCCCTTTGGACCTGCGGTGGTTGTTGGTTTACAGATCCAGAAAGATTAAGGTCTGTCCTTACGGAATGGTTCTACAGGAAGCCCACCAATACTGAAGAGATTTGCCATCCGTAAGACGAAGAACACTCTTTCTGATGTCACATTCGCCCTCAAAGTGTTATTGGATCATTCGAAAAAACAACCACCGCGAGCCCTTTGGACCTGCGGTGGTTGTCGATTTACAGTTCTGTAAAGCTTATGGTCTGTCGGTACGGAATGGTTCTACAGGAAGCCCACCAATACTGAAGAGATTTGCCATCGGGAAGTTGATGAACGCAAAGCGGACATTCTTTGGCTTGGCAACCTTAGGGCTCGAGACCTCAACGCGGTCGCGGTCAATGATCGTAGCATCTGCGTCGTACCAGACACCATCTGCACCTGAGATCTGAAAGCCTATCAGCTTATCGCTTGGCACTGGATTCTCGTTGATGGTTCCGCCCTTGATCACAAGGCCAGCTCCGGTGTTTCGGAACGAAACGATTGCTGTGCCATCGTAGTAGCGGACATTTCGCTTGCTCGGAGATGCACCATCGTTCTTCTTGCCATAGGCAATCCGTGCAGCCTGAAGAGCAAGACGCTCTCCGACAGGCCCCTTCTTCTTTGGGTGGATGTCCTTCTCTTCTCCGACATCGGTGATGACGGCAACACCGACCCGCTTGTCCTTTTCCGCGGCCATCGACTGTGCTTCACGGATTTCTGCATAGCTGGTCGCATTGTTTCCGTTTGCAGTGAAAGGTGCGAGCTGTACTGGGAGGAAGACAAGATCCGGCGTTTGGAAGATGTTACGCCAATCTGCAATCATCTCAGGAAGCTGCCTACGATACTTCATCGGGTTGCCGGCATTGGACTCGCCCTGATACCAGATTGCTCCAGTGACGGTGTACTTGGCGACAGGAACAAGCATCGCATTGTAGAGAACAGATGCCTTGTTGGCATTGCGATTATCGCCTGGTTTGAACTCATCCTTGCTCATACCGGCAGCGATGTTCGTTGCTGGGCTCGTCCATGCCTCAATGCGTGTCCCGCCCCAGCTGGTATGGATCATGCCGATTGGGCAACCAAGGGTTTTGCGTAGCGTCTTGGCAAAGTGGTAACCGACCGCTGAGAAGTTTGGTGTCGTACTTGGAGCGGCAGCCTGCCATGAACCAGTTACATCTTTCAGCTCAGTGTCGGAGATCGCCTTGGTAACCGTAAACATCCGTAGGCCGTCATCCGTGCTCTCGTTAGCAGTCTTTTCAGGCTCAAAGGTTATCCTAACTGGCCACTCCATATTTGACTGACCGGAGCAAACCCAGACCTCACCAACGAGGACATCCGATATTTGAAGCTTGTTCTTACCAGTGACATTGAGGACATAAGGGCCGCCAGTTGGGAGCGATGGCAGAAAAACTTCCCAGGAGCCATCAGCACCCGCGGTTGTAGTCGCTTTCCGCTTTGCCACGTCAACGGTAACAGCCTCTCCAGCATCCGCCCAGCCCCAAACACGAACGGGCTTGTTGCGCTGCAGTACCATATGGTCGCTGATTGTCCGCGGAAGGGTAACATCGGCCATTGCGGCCCCGCTGAGTACCAACGAGGCGGCGATGCCTCCGATGGTAGCAAGTCTACGCATTAAGTACATTTTGATATATCTCCACTGTCGACCTGGAAATCGGGTTCCAGGAGAACTTTGTCTTAACAACATCTTTGGCGCGGGCCGCAAGCGATGCTGCACGTGCCTCATCCCGCAAAACACGATCGATACCCCACGCCAGTGAGTTGACATCTCCGGCATAGGTCGTCGTACCTGTCACATCATGCTCTACAACCTCGGGCAGGCCACCGGCATCACTGACCACAACGGGCACTCCCGCGGCCATTGCCTCGAGAGCAACAATCCCAAATGG
This sequence comes from Armatimonadota bacterium, assembly GCA_041176185.1. Classification (GTDB taxonomy): domain Bacteria; phylum Armatimonadota; class Armatimonadia; order Armatimonadales; family Armatimonadaceae; genus CAIRTT01. The sequence continues at coordinate 2,065 of JBEDDQ010000259.1, forward strand.
CTCATAGAGGCTTGGGTAGACGGCGACATCAGCGACTGCGTAGAGACCATCCCGGTCTTCATCCGAGATACGGCCCGTGAAGTAAACGCTGTCCCAGATTCCGAGAGCGCGCGCGCGCTCCTCGAGGTGCGTTCGTGCTCCACCACCTGCGATAACAAGCTTTAGTGGCAGGCTTGGGTGAAGCTTACCAACGGCTTCTACCAACAGGTGAGCACCTTTTTCCCCAACCATCCGACCAATAAAGAAGACGATTTTCTCATTTGTCCCAGCAAACCGTGATCGGAACGCTGCTCGTTCATCGGGCGTAAAGTGCGCACCAATTTTGCTTGCATCAACGCCATTTGGAATGACGGTTACTCTGTGCCAATGGGCACCAAGGTGCTGAACAATTTCGTGACGCATTGCTTCGGAGCAAACGATGACAGAGTCGGATCGCTGGATCAGTTCGCATTCCCAGCTATGAATTTGGTGCTGCGTGTCGGTGTGGATACCGTGGTTGCGGCCATATTCGGTCGCATGAATCGTGGTCACCAAGCGCAGGCCAAAGTCATCTTTGAGACGAAGACCGACAAACATTGTCAACCAGTCGTGCACATGGAGGACAACATCTTCACCATTAGCCCGTGCTTGTCGGATTACTTCCGCTGCAGGAGCATACATCGAGTCGTTTAGCCGATGAATCCAATCGAAGAAATCGTGCGTTTCAACGTGAACGAGTACGCGGTGGATGGTCAGGTTGGGATTGATTGCTTCACAGGGCGCCCCGCCAGCATCCCCTGCAGTGATGACATCTACGGTGCAACCTTGTGATGCGACAGCTGGCGCCAGACCTTCGAGGGCTGCTGCGATGCCACCAACACGCTTCGGTGGAAATTCCCAAGACAACATAACAACACGCATGCGCAGATTCCTCCGATGCGTATTACCGTAAACAGAGGAAGAAATCCTTCAGGAGTGGAGGATTAGATGGCTGGTCATGCCGTGATTAAGTCACTCCGGCAGCTGATGCCCAAACAGAAAGTGGAGGCCAAGCTACCTTTCGGACGTTTCAGCGCCCTGTTGTCATCATGAATGGGAGTTTGACCAGCATCACAGCACCGGCCACACCTGCGGCGATGATCACACCCAGGATCATGGCAAGGAGACCGAGGATGCGTACGGGTGCCGAATAGGCGTATCGGGATTGCGGAAAGGTGGATGAAGAAGTTAAGACGGCTTGCACGAAATGTATTCTGGCAACATGCCAATACTCATTTAGGGCATATGCTGAAAAATACCTACGGAGTACGTTATTGCACCTTGTGTGCCACATCTGTAGGATGAGAACAAATGTTTCATTTTTTCCGGGAAGATATCCAAACCATCATCAACAAGGATCCAGCCGCGCGTGGCTTCCTTGATGTGATGACGTACCCCGGACTATGGGCGATGGTCTGGCATCGTGTTGCGCATTCCTGTTGGATGCATAAGGCACGTTTACTTGCCCGCATTATTGGTGCGATGTCGAGAGCGACAACCGGGATTGAGATTCATCCCGCCGCGACAATCGGGCGACGATGCTTTATTGACCACGGTATGGGAGTGGTGATTGGCGAGACGGCCATCATCGGGGATGACTGTGTTCTGTACCACAACGTGACCCTCGGAGGGACATCTCTTGAGAAGACTAAGCGCCACCCAACCCTCGGAAACCACGTCCTTGTCGGGATGGGTGCAAAGATTCTCGGAGCGGTAACAATTGGGGATGGTGCGCGCATCGGAGCTAATGCCGTAGTAACAAAGGATATACCCGCCTGCGCAACGGCTGTTGGTATCCCGGCACGCGTCGTCCGTATTGGCGCGGCGACGCAGCAGCCGCAGGTTGAGGTCATGGATGCACGGACGAACGCGGTGGACCCTAATGATGAAACCATTATGGAGCTAAAAGCCGAAATCGCAGAGCTGAAGCTCTTGGTGAAACATCTTCATCATGACCACCACCGAACCGGGATGTCGATAAAGTGAATATCCCCCTCTTTGCCCGTCATCCGGCCATTCCACTTGCCAGCGGCTTTGTCCTGTTATCCGGTGGCATTGGTATTGCTGGCTTTACGACACATCTGCCCAACACACGAATCGTCGCTGGCGTAACCATCGCCGGTGTCGATGTCGGTGGAATGACGCGTGAGGAAGCGGCGGCGGCTTTAGATGAAACCGTAACGCGTCAGGATCAGGCAGAGATTGTCCTCAGGCATCCAACTAAGCCAGATACTTGGCGTAGAACCTTGGGGATGCTTGGTGCTAAGGTGGATGTCAATAATGCCATTGACAAGGCGCTAGCGGTAGGCGATGCCGAATCCATTGGGCAACGCGTTATCAACGGTGACAAACCACGTGGAGTAGCCATTGCCATTCCCATTGATGTCCCTGACCAAGCATCAAAGGCGTGGCTCCGCCAGATTGCACATCAACTAAATCGTCTCCCAACCGATGCCCATGCATTTGCAAAAAAGGGAGTAGGCCTCACTATCGACAAGCCGCATAAAACGGGCATACGTGTCGATATGGATGCGACTTGGAAAGACGTCACGAATTTTGGCGATGGCCTCTTTGATGGCTCGGAAGCAGCTGTTGTCTTGACGACTACCGAACCAAAAATCACCAATCGCGACCTGTCGCCTCTTGGAACATTGCGGTCGGCATACTTTACAAATTACGCATCGAGTAGCGCAAACCGCAAATCGAATCTTGCTTTGGCGGCATCGAAGCTGGATGGCCACCTCCTCCAACCGGGTGAGGTCTTTAGCTACAATAACCGCGTTGGCCCTCGGACGGAATCACGTGGCTGGAAGACGGCGCACCAATTTCAAGATGGACAGATTGTGGATGGCGTAGGCGGAGGCGTTTGCCAGTCATCGAGTACGCTTTACAACGCGGTTCTCATGGGTGGACTCAAAATCGTCGAGCGACATAACCATTCTCTGCCGGTTGCTTACCTAAGCCCGGCAAGGGATGCAAGCGTTTCGTACGGACATTTGGACTTCAAGTTCGCCAACAACACAGATGGGCCACTGTACATAACAGCAGCAGCGGATGGAAAGAAATTTCATATTCGCTTATATGGGCCGTTGGCATCCCGCGTACCTAAGGTGAATATTGAAACCACGGAACCCATTTATCTCCCAAGCGGTGCGTACAAGGTCGCGGCAAAGCGAACGATTCAACATCCGGATGGACGTATCGAGACCGAAGACTTAGGCTGGGATACGTATGGCAAACCAAAGCCTACGGTTCCGGCAAAACCCGTAGTCCCTTCTCGTCCTGCTACGGTAACGACTCCCGTTTTGCCTACGCGCCCATAGCCAAATGCAATGACGGCAGCGAGCTTAAAGTCTGAATTTCGATAGGAAGATTTGCTCGCGCGCTGCCATGCTGTGCTTTTCCCGAACCAGCGCAAACCCTGCATTTTGCAACCTTAATCGTTCGCTTGTATCGAGGGCGATCGCCCTAATTGCATTGACAAGTGCGACTTCATCCAGCTGTGTCAAGACCATCGATGCGGGACCAAAGGCATCAACTTGGGCGGCGTATTCCGGCGCGATAATCAGCGTTGGTGTTCCACTGGCAAGATAGTCGACAGTCTTTGTATAGATGCTTGTTTCGATGAGCGACCGGATATCGGGTCTGTCGGTAAAGGAAACCAAGACCGCAGCGATATGGCTTTCGCCTAGTTTAAGTGGAATTTGCTCAACAGGTACAAAGCCGCCCCAATGGACATTCGGCCCCATAAACGCCGAAGGCTTGTGGGGCGTCCAGATGACAAGCTCAACGATACGACCATCGATTGTCAAGCCACGATTAATGATGTCTGCAACCCAAACCAGCGTCTCGCGGAACATTTCATTAATGCTGCCGGTGTAGACAATCCTGATCTTGTCATTCGGCGGGGCGACAGTAGCTGCAAGATCTTTACAGCGGTCGATATCGAGAACGTGGTGCAGCGGCTCGCTTTCAAGACCATAGCGGTCACGGAAGCGCTTCGCCATCGGTTCGGAAACCGTCCAGATATGAGCAGCCCCCGTTAGGGATGCCATTCGCTCCCTGCCGAGGAGCTTTACAGCCGGTGCAGGATTCGCAGAAAACCAGTCATCCGGCTCCCAAATGTACAGCGGTAGCCCCAGCTGGCTCGCAATTCGCCACGCGGCAATCGTGAACTCCATGTTGACGGTGCCGGTGACAATCGCATTGATGCCCTGTTCCTGACAGATACGTATTCCGCGCCTCGTGATGTCAGGGATACGCAACGTATTGATGTTAGCTACAAGGGGAACGCCCCATCGACTCGGACGAATCGCTCCCCGTCTGATACCCGGAACCACTTCGTGCGGACACGGAAGGTAGGTGGACCGGACAGTGTCATCGACCGGGTCATGAAATGTCCCGCAGCAGAGCACATGCAAATGGTCTGCTGGCATCCCCAAAAAGCACTGACGCAGTATGAGTGGGGCTCCCGCCAAGGTGCTTGGCGGGAAGTCATTGACGATGAGCGTGCGTTTCCAGTCCAATGCTTTATTACCCGGCCGTCCGCGTCACCCAAGCATCGTGGATTTCCGTAAAGATGTCATCCAGGGATTTGGTAATGTCCCAAGTCGGATAGTGTTCCTTGATTTTGCTTAGGTCTGAGATGTAGCAAATGTGGTCGCCTTCTCGGTTTTTATCAACGTATTCGTAGCGCATCGGCTTTCCCGATACCGCAGCGATTCGGTCAAATGCCTCCAAAATCGAGCAGCTGTTTCCACGACCGCCTCCCAGATTGTAGACTTCACCAATGCGCGGCGCAGCGATAAACGCATCAATGAACCGCGCGACATCCAATGAGTGGATATTGTCCCGAACTTGCTTTCCAAGGTAGCCAAAGACGTTATAGTTCCGCTCCTCAAGGTTGCACTTTACGAGATAGGACAGGAAGCCGTGGAGCTCAACACCTGAGTGGTTTGGTCCAGTGAGGCATCCCCCGCGGAGGCAGCAGGTTGGCATCCCGAAGTAGCGACCATATTCCTGAACCATGATGTCCGCTGCAACCTTTGATGCGCCGAAGAGAGAGTGCTTACATTGATCGATGGACAGCGTCTCTCGAATGCCTCCAAAGTCAGCATCATCTGCATATTCCCAGCGGGTATCCAGCTCTTTAAGCGGCAAGTAGTTTGGAGCATCCCCGTACACCTTATTTGTCGACATGTGGACAAAAGGACTCTCGGGGACAAACTGTCGTGTCGCCTCAAGCATGTTCATCGTGCCAACAGCATTCGTGTCAAAGTCAGCAAAAGGCATTTTGGCGGCAAGGTCATGACTTGGCTGTGCGGCAGTATGGACGATGGCATCCGGTCGGACGGTTTCGAGTAAACCTAAGACACCGTCGCGGTCGCGGATATCCACTTCATGATGGATAAAGCTTGGCAGCTGTTGCTGCAGCCTGCTCTGATTCCAGCGTGTGTCTCCATTTGGTCCAAAGAACACCGCACGTCCATTGTTATCTGCGCCGTGGATTTCCCATCCAAGTCCCGCAAAATGCACGCAGACTTCGCTGCCAATCAGACCGGATGACCCTGTAACCAGTAACTTCTTCATTTCTTTAGTTCCTCTTGCCTAGAGACTTCCCAGCGCTTTGCCCGGTCAATCCACAAATAGATCGGACCGCGAAACAAGGATGAATAAAAGCCAAGCATCCCATCGCGGTACCCTTTCCACTGGATGTAATACAGGACAAAAAGTCGTATGCCTTGATAAAAAAGCCGAAAAGGGTTTTCAGCCTTACGTTCATCCGGCGTAAGGCGTTCGACATCCCGCTGCGTGTAATAGTTGAACTTCTGGACCACTTCTTCGACCGTATGGTTTGTGTAGTGGTCGTATGGATGCACAAAGTCCAATGAGTCCGGTGTGACATCCAGATCCTCGTGCTCAAGCTTGCATGGATAACGCGCCGTCCCCTTACGGAACATATGGTTTCGCATACTCCGCGTTGGATGCCCTACCCCCCAGGACATCGGGAGTCCAAACATGTGATGTCGACCTAGGAATCGAATCGTATTAATGTTCGCTGGTGGATTTTCCAGAAACGTTAAGATCTCGTTTTGCAGCTCTGGTGTAAGAACTTCATCCGAATCCAGACGAATCACCCAGTCCGTCGTCGCAGCATCAAACCCAGTATTCACATTTGCGTAAATGTAATCGACCTTATCGATGACCCGTACATTGTCATATTCTGAACAGAGCGCCTGCGTGCCATCTGTGGATGACATATCTACAACGAGAACTTCATCTGCGAAGCGGATTGACTCAAGCGTCGGTCGGAAGAATGCGGCAACATTCTTTGTCGGGATGATTACTGCGACGGTTTGACGTGGCATGTCAGCGGGATTCCTCGCCATCGAACCAGCTTATGGTT
>JBEDDQ010000260.1:0-3833 GCA_041176185.1 Armatimonadota bacterium
GCCTGCTGCTGCGAATTCAGCCTCGAGGTCTCTGAAGTCACAAGCTTCCCGCGTACACCCCGGTGTGTCATCCTTTGGATAAAAGTAGAGAACGATTGCCTTGTCCCCAAGGTAATCCTTGGATGAAACAGTGTTCGCATCTCCTGTGCGAAGTGAAAACTCTGGGGATGTCTCCCCAACGATTGGTCTTGCCATTGGTTTTTCCTTTTATTACTTCTGTGTTGTGTACATAACAGTACCAACGTAATGTTGGTTCGAAAATTTTAGAATTGTTCTTCCAGACCATTTCGCAAGGTTGCGACGGTTCGCTTGCCTACCGGCGCTGTTCATTCACCCATTCCGTCTCTGAAACTCCTGCCGAATAGTTTGCAAAGCGCGCGAGTGTGAACAAAAGGTCACTGCTTCGATTCAGAAATACTAGAATAATCGCATCAGCCGAGTCCGTCAAAGTACCCACAGCAATACGTTCTGCTCTCCGGATCACCGTTCTGGCTCCGTGGAGCGATGAAGCACACATCGTTCCTCCAGGAAGGATAAAAGAGCGTAGCTCCGGTAGCTGTTCAGTGCACTGGTCAATCACCGCTTCACACCATTCCGTGTCCAACTGAAGCAGTCGTGGAACATCCCAAGTCGTTGTTTCCCTTGGGGATGCGACATCCCCTCCGGCAATAAACAACCGTCGTTGCAGTGCGATCAACGTGTCACTAAGCCAAGAGTCCAAAACATCGCCTGCATTTAGTTGAGAAATGGCGACTCCCAGCCAGGCATTTGCCTCATCGATGGCGCCAAGGAGGTCAATCCTGGCATCGGACTTTGAAACTCTCTGACCATCAAAGAGGTCTGTTTCACCAGAATCACCAGTTTTCGTATAAATGCGCATACAAAACTCTATCCAATGCTGTTAGCCGATAGCAAGGGATGTTGAACTGAACAGAGCGGATGCGCCAGCGTCTAGATACACGACTCACAGCCTGCATACTGGTACACTGAAGAGGCTATAACCATTTTCCGGAAACACTTATGAAACCAGCGACCATTGTCTTCACGTTTTCTTCAATCCTGATGGCAGGAGGCGTGCATGCCCAGTTGCCAGTACCTGCCCCCATCCAGATTTCGGAGCCGTTGACGCTCCAAAAAGCAATCAAGATAGCCGTCAGCCGTCAGCCATCCCTTGGCGCAGCCACGGCAACCCGTCAGGCGAGCGAGGCGCGTCTTCGGCAAACACAGTCGGCATACCAGCCACGTGTAACGCCGACCTACACCTTTCAGCAGCTTGATTCCACAGGTATCGTCAACCAGATTCTCCCGGGTGGTATCGTCCAGCCAGTACAGCAGTCGCGTTCGGTGACAACCCGCCAGGAAGACCTCTCGCTATCGCTACGCTTGTTTGATACCGGCACCCGCGACATGAATGCGCGTCAGGGGCGCCAATCGCTCATCAGCAGCGAGCTTGCAGAGGCGAACATCCGCCAAACGGTGATTGGAAACGTCGCAGACAACTTCTACGCGGCACTGCGCACGCAGGCATTGGTGGATGTCTCCCGCTCACAAGTCGAGCGTACGAAGAACACACTTGACCTTGTCACCGCGCAGATTGAAGCAGGTGTCGCAGCGAAAAAGGATGATCTCCAACCGCGCGCTGATTACCTCAACGCACAGGTCGCTTTGCTTCAGGCCGAGAACAATGCACAAATCGCCCTGACCCAGCTGCGAACCGCGATGGGAATCATTGAGAACATCCCATTCGAGCTTTCAAAAGTAGACATGCCCGCGACGGATCGCAAACTCACTGCTGAGCTTCCTGTCCAACAGGGCCTCACATCCCCGGCAGTCATTTCTCAGATTGTCAAAAAGGCCTTTGAGACCAGACCAGACATCAAGCAAGCCGAGATGACCGCTGAAATATCAGCAACCACCGTCCGAATCGCGAAGATTTCTGCAGGTGTAAACGTAACCGCTGATATCGCAGCCCGCTACCAGTTCGATGCAGCAAACGACCCGTTGCGCTCTATCGGTAACAACCAGCAGGTCACACTCTCAGCGACTTATCCACTCTTCGATGGTGGAAATGTACGCAATGGTGTACGTGCCGCGGAAGCCCAACAGCGCTCACAAGAGTACAACGTCCAGTCACAGCGACAAAATGTTGCCCTTGAGGTCGAACAGGCTATCCGTAACCTCGAGCAAGCCCGCCTCAGCCTCCCAGCAACACAGGCAGCTTTGGAAGCAGCCCAAACTGCCTTCGAAAAGGCAGTTGAGAGCAAAAAAGAAGGAATTGGCACTGTCGTGGAAATCATCACCGCGCAAACCGCACTAGTCCAATCCCAGACAAATGCTGTGCAGGCAATCTTTAACTACTATTCGGCAGATGCACGATTGGCACGCGTTCTTGGACAATCTGAGCGTATTGCACAATAAACCGCTTGGATAACCCGAATCCGTGAAATCATCACAGACTACAAAACAGCCCCTGTTTGCGATGGACCTTCGCTCGCTGGCTGCAACGCGTATTGCAGCCGGCGTTTACTTATTTTGCGATGTCATCCAACGTATGGGAGATGTAACCGCGCATTACTCCGATGCGGGTGTCTTTCCGCTCGCAGCGCTTCGCGAATGGTGGGATGGCAAGCTATGGTGGATGCTCACCTTACATTCACTTGACTCTGGCTCCAGTTGGCCACTTTTTGTGTTTGCCATTCAGCTCATCTTCGCCATCTTGATGATCGTCGGGTTTCAATCTCGATTTGCCGTGACGATGTCGTGGGTCCTGATCGTTTCCATTCAGAACCGAAACCCACTCGTCCTCCACGGCGGCGACCAGATGCTTCGTGCAACAATGTTTTGGTTGATGTTCCTACCCGTTGGTGCGAGATGGTCTCTTGATGGCGCAAATGCCCTCCGCCGCGCTTATGGACAACCCGTTCAGGAATCACTGACATCGATTGCCACCGCCGGCCTTCTTCTACAGACAACCATTGTCTATCTCTCAACCGCCTTTCTAAAGCACTCCAAGGAGTGGTGGTCCGAAGGATCGGCGATGTACTACGCCCTGAATATCGGTCAGTTCAGATTGCCACTTGGAGGTCTTGCCAAAGACTTCCCCCCTATCGTCCTACGACTTTCAACATGGCTTACCCTTGCCTTCGAGATTCTAGCTCCACTGGTTGTCTTCTCGAGGATTCCACTGGTTCGTAACCTGACAATTCTCGCCGCGCTTGTCTTCCACCTGGTTTTCATTGCCCTCCTCATGGATGTAGGCCCAATCAGCTTTGCCAGCTGTATCCTGTGGCTCCCATTTATTCCAGGAAGCACTTGGGATGCATGTAAAAAACATAAAGGGTTGCAAATACTGAAGCCGATGGCATCCGGGATTCTTACACCAATAACCGCGTGGCGCGAAAAACGGATTGCTACGTGGGTGATGCGTGAAAAGCCAGTGCCGGTTGTCCAGACATCCGTTGTTGGACAAGTGATTGCAGCCTTATCCCTTCTGTACATCCTTCACTGGAACGCTTACAACCTCAACCCATCATTGAAGCAATGGTTTACACCCGTTGCCAATACCCTGAGACTGGACCAGTACTGGGGGATGTTCGCGCCAAAGCCAATGGCGGATGATGGCTGGTTCTCAATGATGGCAGCCCTCGATGATGGCCGCAGGGTTGACCTGTTTCAAGATGGTCGTCCACACACATTTGAGCGTCCGGCAGATATCGTCCATATGCATAAAACAGCACGATGGGCCAAATATTGGATGAATTTGTGGATGGAAAAGCACGGTCAGTACCGCAAATACGGAGTTGCTTACATGCGTGATCAATACCAAGCCAAAC
>JBEDDQ010000261.1:0-7041 GCA_041176185.1 Armatimonadota bacterium
GCATCTGTAAAGGCGGTTCGTGGTAGCCAGTAAACGGCTTTGGCATCGGTTTGCGATGGCTTACCGGTTATCCGCCAGCCGCTTTGTATACCGATTCGCTCAAAGCCATTCTGTGTGACAGGCGCATGTGGGCTCCCGGTGCCATGCCAGAACGGCAGGTTGGTCGCACCCTGTTTCAGCGTTGCAGAAATCGTTGTTGGCGCTACCGGCTGACGGAGCGTTACTTCAATCCCGGCGAGCATCACGGCTGAGCGGGGGATGTCAACCGTCAGGGCTGACTTCACGGGTGTGTGCCACTGCGAGCCGGCAGGTGATTCGATAACCACTGGACTCAGCTCGCCATTCAGGTCGCGGAATTGGGCGGACTTGGTCGTGAAAGCCATAAACCGGGGATCGGACTCAGGGACTCCGGCTGCATGTGCCTTGATACCTGCGAGTTCTTCGCTTATCCGGCTTTCAAGTGCTTTGCTGCCGACGATGATTTCAGGTGGGAAGGGCGAGTCGTTGTTGATGCCGCGGAGCTCCGGCTCTGGCGTATAGCTGTAGTCCGCATAGACGCCCCACTGTCGCATATCAGCGAAGTAGGCGGCGATGCTGTAGAAGTCTTTGGCCGTAAATGGATCATACTTATGGTCATGGCATTCGGCGCAGGCGATGGTTGATCCCAAAAATGCACTACCGACGGTGCGGACGCGGTCCGCGGCGTACTTTGCCAGATATTCGCCTGGTTGCGCGCCGCCTTCGCGCGTGACCATGTTCAGGCGGTTGAAGCACGTTGCGGTGCGAGATGCATCATTCGCACCCGGGATGAGATCGCCCGCGAGCTGGTCGCGTACAAAAGTGGTGTACGGCATATTGACTTTGAAGGCATCGATGACCCAGTCCCGATACGGCCAGGCATTGTGGTTTTGGTCGCCGTGGAAGCCAACGGTGTCTGCGTAGCGGACTTGGTCCAGCCACCAGACGGTCATCCGCTCAGCGTGCGCATCGGATTCCAACAACCGGTCAACATAAGCCGCAAAAGCCTTCGGTGTCGGGTTTGCAACGTAGGACTTTATTTCATGCGGTGCCGGAGGAAGGCCTGTAAGGTCCAGTGACACGCGGCGTATCAGGGTAACTGGTTCGGCTTGCGGGGAAGCGGGAATCCGAAGCTGCTTTAGGCGTTGGTCGATAAAGGCATCGATTGGATTTCGCCCCGCCACGGATACCGGAACTGCAGGCTTGATGACAGGGGTGTAGGCCCAGTGTGGTTCATACTTGGCCCCAGCTAAGAGCCATGCCTTGATGGTTTCTTTTTGAACCTTTGAAAACGGCTTATGTGCCCCTGGAGGTGGCATCAGGAGGTCCGCGGATTTCTGCATGATGCGGTTCCATACAGACCCGCCAAGCGTGCCCGGGATAATGGCTTTTTGCTTAATGGCAGCATCACGGATATCGAGGCGCAGACCAGCTTTCCGCTTGGCGCTGTCGGGTCCGTGGCAGGGGAAGCACGTATCCGAGAGGATTGGGCGGATGTCACGGTTGTACCCAGGGGAAGCCACTTTCACGGGAGTGGGTTTCGGCGGGGCGAAGGCGACCGCAGCGATGGTTGTTACAAGTGGGATGCAACCGGCGAGTAGCCGTAGGGAAAATCCGGAGTTACGCATTTCCCGGATGTTGTACCATTGATTCAAGCGTAACAAAAACGCTCAAAAGTGCAGCCTTGGGGAATCCGGGGCAACAAAGGAAATCTGCAAAGTTTATGGATATCGCATCCCTTTTCCGTCTCGATGACAAGCGTGTTCTGATCACTGGTTCCAGCAGCGGAATCGGGCAGCTACAGGCGCTGGCGATGATCAGTGTTGGCGCTCGCGTTGTAGTGCATGGATCAAACCAGTCGAAGATTGATGAGACGCTGCAGATGCTCGGTGCTGCAGGCGGAGAGGCGCACGGTGTGTGTCTTGCGCTCGATGGCTCACGCTCAAATGCGCAGGACCTCGTACGCCAGGCTGCAGAGCTCCTCGGTGGGCTTGACATTGTCATCAACTGCGCTGGCACGAACCGTCGCAAGGAAATTGAGGATGTAACCGAAGAGGATTACGAGCTCATCCGGTCCGTCAACCTTGACTCGCTATACTGGATTAGCCAGGCGGCGATTCCTTATATGCGTGAAGCCGGTGGTGGGAAGATTCTGCATATCGGAAGCATGACAACGTTCCGGGGTCTCGGGATGCTGTCGGTTTACGGGATGACAAAGGGAGCGGTTGGTCAGCTAACACAGAGCATGGCGACCGAGCTTGCAAAGCACAACATCCAGGTAAATGGCATCGCGCCCGGGTTTATCGATACGCCACTGACCACGGCTGGGCTCTTTGGTGATCGTGTGCGCAAGAAGTGGATCTTTGACCGTATCCCTGCGGGACGGCGCGGCCTCCCTGCAGACCTCGTAGGCGCGACAATCTTCCTTTGCAGTCATGCGAGTGACTACGTCACGGGGCAGATGCTGGCCGTTGATGGTGGCTTCCTGACAGGTGGGAGCTGGGCGATTCATGCGACGGAGGAGCAGCTGGCAGACTAACATCCTCTTGCGAAAATCAAAGAGGGCACAGCCGCAAGGCCAGTGCCCTTTTTGTTCGTTTAGGTTGGAGAGTCCCGATCAGTCACCGTCAATCTTGCGTGTGGCTTTTTCCAACGGGATTGCCATCGCGGGGCACTCTGGCGCGCTCTAGCTCAGGAAGCAGAAACTCTGTAAAGGCCGTTGCTCCTGCAGGGCTCAAGTGCACCGCATCTGCAAAGTCACTGTCCAGCGCCATTTCGTCCATGTTGATCAGACGCGCACCTCGGGCATCCAGCTCGGTTGCCAAGCGGTCCAAATACGCCTGCCAATCCGATGTCCGGTAGTACGTATTCCTGTGCTGGGATGGCATCGGCATGACGACAAACACCACCTCACGGCCATCTTTGGTTGCAGCGTTCAGCAAGCGCATGACTTCCGGGCACAACAGCGAAGGCTCCGTCATCGCCTTTCGAACACGTGCAGCAAACCGCTCAGCTGAACCATCCTCAAGAGCGGAAAAGTCACCCGCACGGCCAAAAGCATTCGTTGCGGTCTGCTTCCGTAGGGATTTGTCAGAAAGGACTCTCCTGACACGCTCTACCTTTGCCCACAGGGAGTCCTGATAGGTCAATACGGGCAGATTTCGGCGCAGATTGAACTCCAATGCCGAAAGAGCCGTTAATCCGTACGATTCGGGAATATTGACGTGTTTGAGCTGAAACGCAATTGCCCGGTTACCCTTCCAGCCCTGCTCGGGAGACTCTGACAGTGTCAGGTCCATAAATCCGTAGACCAGCTTGCCGCGTATTCCGGACGCGATAGCTTCATCAGCGATTGCAGCGTGCTCGGATGTCTGTGTTGAGCCAATCCCGATATTCATACAAGCCACTTGCTGGCGACGGCAGGCAGCAGTGTCAATACCCGCGGCCATCAGTGAGTTTCCGATGAAGAGATAGCTGTTCTCCGATGGAGTCTGCAGTCGGGATGCCAGAACGCGTGCAGGGTTGTTCCGTTCGATGAGCGTGATGCCAATATTCAGCGCTACAAGCCCAGTAACTACCGCAAGCGCGTAGCGGGTCAGCAGTGGGCGAAAGCGGACATCCATGGGAGTAACGTACCACAGGATGACATCGCTCTGTATTCGGCACGTGCGATGTGGATACGATGGAACCAGCAATCGAGGCCATGAAGTGAGTCCGCGAGAACGGAGAGAGCAAAGATTCACGATTGTGGAAACGTACAAATTGTAAAAAATAAAAGCCCGAGGAAAATCCATGGGCTTCTAAAACAATCAAAACCCCCGCTGAAAACGAGGGTCTACGAATGGTGCCACCTACCGGACTCGAACCAGTGACACGAGGATTTTCAGTCCTCTGCTCTACCAACTGAGCTAAGGTGGCGTGGAAAACGGAGAAGACGGGGCTCGAACCCGCGGCCTCCGCCGTGACAGGGCGGCGCTCTAACCGACTGAGCTACTCCTCCACAACCATTACGTCAACCAAAAGTGGGCGAAGAGGGATTTGAACCCCCGACCACCTGTTTGTAAGACAGGCGCTCTACCGCTGAGCTATTCGCCCTCAGCCTTCAGCCTCATGCTTGACGCAGGGAGAAGAATACCGCCGCAAAAGGGGCTTCGCAAGGGGTAAAAGGGCATTTCAACAAAAATAACGTAGGAAACTTGGTTTTTGTTTGTCGTGTGGCTGGGATGTCGCGTAGTAGAATCGACTGTATTTACCGCCAGATAGGGGCTTTCAAGATGCGAATAACGGCAATCACCGATGAGATTTCACAGGACCTTGGACATGCACTCAGTGTGCTCAACGAGTACGGAGCAACATCCTGTGAGTTGAGAAATGTCTACGGCGTGTACATCGTGGATGCGGATGATGCCATCCTTGCACGTGTGGAATCAGACTTGGCGACATCCGGGATGACCGTCGACTGCCTTGATACACCGCTGTTCAAGTGCAACCTCGATGCTGTAGGTACCACCGATGCCGTCGGTGCCACGCATAATGCAGCAGAGCGAACTCTCAGCGACCAGTGGCCTCTGCTCGATCGCTGCATTGAGCTAGCGTTACAGTTCAAGACACCCTACATGCGGATCTTTGCCTTCTGGCGCAAGGGCGACCTGACGGCCGATCGCCGCACGGCCATCATCGAAATCCTCGCCAAGGCCGCCGGCATCGCGGGTGCATCTGGAATCACCCTCCTCCTTGAGAACGAGCATGCCTGCCTGCTGGGCACAGCGGCAGAGACGGCGGATGTCGTCCGGGCTATCGGATCCCCGTGGTTGAAAATGGTCTGGGATCCGGGCAACGCGATGATGCTTGGCGAGGCCGTTCTGCCAGCTGGCTATGATGCCTGCAAGGACGTGGTGGTGCATATCCATCTCAAAGATGTCGCTACCGGTGACGACCAAAGTTTGTCATGGGCGTGTATTGGCTCGGGAAATGGCCAGTACCCGGTGCTGTTCCAAACCTTGGCAGAGAGTGGTTACACGGGGAGTATCGCACTGGAGACCCACTGGAAATCGGCTGACAATGACCCGGAAACGGCAAGCCGTGCCTGCCTTTCTGTGATGAAAAAACTTCTAGGCTAAGAGAGCTTTCCGCACGTGTAGTCGTATTACGTTCGGGTAATCCGAATGTTATTTTAAAGTCTTAACTCAAGTGGCGCTCGGAAACGACTGGCAATGTCTTGGAACTGGACAGTGATACTTTTATTTCGTTGGTGTAAAGGTTAGTTCGCTAATTCCCTGATTCTTCGATGCATGGCGAAAAACGTCCATTCGCCGCAAAATAGGGGGTTATGTCCGCCGGGAGGCGGATGAGGAGATTTGACATGTCCATCATGGCTATGAAGCGCTTCGTCGAGAAGCACGGAACCAAGGTCATCGCAGTGCTTGCGGTGCCACTGCTGATTGGTGTCGTCTACAGTGGACTAGGAGCCAATCTCGATGGCGGCGCTGCGAAGCGTGCAGCCGATGATGAAAAGGCCGTTGCGCAGATTGGTGGCACCAAGATCACCAAGTCGATGCTTGATCGTCAGCTTGAGCAGCAGATGCGCGGGATGATGGGGGCGCCAACTCCTGAGATCCAGGATATGTATCGCCTGATGCTTGTCGAGCAGTTCAAGGGACGGGAAGCCATCGTCCAGGCTGCAAAGAAGGCCGGCGTCGAAGTCACCGATGCGCAAATCGAGGAAATGCGGGACAAGAAGTGGGATGAGAGCGTACGCTCCGCGATTGCATCCCAGCTTGGTCTCGATCCGAAATCCGATGATCGGACAATCGAAGAAGCCCTTCGGAAAATGAACCCGGATTCATCGATTGCTGCGCTCAAGCAAAACGTTATCGAAGCCGATCAGCTCCGCAATGAGCTTTACTACAACGGCCTAAAGGCGAAAGTCGCCCCACCCGCGAACATCGATGCCGCGTACGTCAAGCGGACCTACTCTGACATTCAGGTTCGCCATGTGCTGATCAAGTCTGGCCCTGGCGGTCTCCCGGATGACCAGGCGAAGGCAAAGGCTGAGAAAGTCCTTGCTGAAGCCATCAAGGATCCTGCAAGCCTTGCAAAGCTTGCCAAGGAAAATTCGGATGACCCTGGTTCTAAGGCAAAGGGTGGTCTGTACGACTGGGCACCCGGTTCGCAATACGTTCCAGAGTTCACCCAAGGCGCGCTAGCTGCGGGTATAGGTAAAGTCAATCCGAGTCCGATCAAGACTTCCTACGGCTACCACATCATCAAACTTGAAGGTGAACGTCCAGGAAAGACCCTGCCTAAGGATTTTGACAAGGAAAGTGCAAAGTACGTCCAGCAATACATCGACCGGATAGCACAATCGAAGGTAGGCGAAGTCATCGCTGCTGAACAGCCAAAGCTGACCGTTGAGATTCTTGACCCCGGTATGCGTGCGGCGATGGCGATTCGCGAAGCCGCTGGTCCAAACAAGAATGGCAAGCTTGCAGAAGCACTAACTGAGCTCGACAAGATTCCTTCATCTGAAGATCCACTTGGCTCAGTGCCCCTGCGGAAGGCTGGAATTTACGAGCAGCTTGGCAAGCTCGATGATGCCGTCAAGTCGCTTGAACTCGCGCTTCGTGGACGTAACCTCCCTGAGACACGCTTCAAACTCGCCGGACTTCTCGTGAAGACCGGAAAGAAGGACTCAGTCAAGGAGCAGCTTCAGGAAATCGAAAAGCTGGCACTGACATCCCCTGACCAATGGAAGCAGCTCAGCGACCTTTACCGCCAAATCGGTGACAAGGAAAATGAGATGCGGGCTTTGCTGAAGAATCAGGAAATGACCAAGCGTCAGCAAGCATTGCAAAAGCAACAGCAAAAGGCCACGGCTCCGACGCCGGCACCGACCCCCGCACCTGCGCCAAAGAAGTGAGTCGGAAGACAAGTCAGACTGACGCCCTGGATGTGAATACCTCACGTCCGGGGCGTCTTCGTCTCGTTGCAACGCCAATCGGCAACCTCGAAGACATCACTGTC
>JBEDDQ010000262.1:0-3847 GCA_041176185.1 Armatimonadota bacterium
AAGCAGTTATTGGTCATCCGATTGGTGCAAGAAACGGGTTTGTCTGGTTTGAGCTCGGGTGGATTCTCGATGCCACAAATGAGCCGCAGGCAAAAGTTGCGGAGTGCTTTTACCATGCACAGCGTCTTCTGCGCGGGATGGAATCGGATGTGTTACACGTTGCGAGACTGATGATGCTTTTGTTCGAAGGGGGAAGCCCGCAGGATGCATCGATTCATCAAGGACTTTCCAGAACCCCCGGTGGATTAGCCTTGTTGGTTAGCGATGCAAACTCTCCTGAGTACACCGACCATTTGATACAGAACCCGCGTTTGTTAGAAGCGCTGCTTGTTATGATGGCAAAGCCGGGTACTGCAATCGCATCCACGATGGCAGGTGCTGTCCAAACGGCAGTCCTTCAAGGATTGCAACAACGCAGCGACTGGAATGCACGCTTGTCGGCATTGCTTACAACATGCGAGGCAGCAACAGAGATTTTGGATTTGCCCGTTCCGGATTCGATTATAGAGAAGGCGAAACGCTTGCAATCAATGTCTGATCGCTTTTCACCAGGACAAGATGCATCGGATTTGGATGTTGTCATTGCTGACACTTTGGAATTTCTAACGGACCACGTGACTGTAACAGACAAAGAACTTTCTCGCCTCGAGAGACTTGTTGCCGGTGCGGTCAAAGAGCGCGATTACTGGATGAACTCTGTCAGGAGTATTGAGGCAGAGGCAAAAGAGGGTGGATTTGAGCTCCATGCCTACAGCATCACAAACCCCTTCAAACGCAAACTAAAGGAACGCCAGGAGCAAACCCGTCTTCTCTACGAGCAGTGCAAGGTTAACCTCGAAAAACAGGAGGCGGTTGTCGTCGCGCAAACCCAGCGCACGGCAAAAGAATCACAACGCCACGCCGAGAAAAAAGGTAAGTTGCTGGAGTTGATAAGCCTGCTCGAAGCGCCGAGGCTTGGAATCGCCGCAGCAGAGTGACGTTGGGCATAGCTACTTCCAAGTAGCCGCTCATCCCTCCGTAATTCATTGCGGTTTAGACATCTTTCTAATCGCATGGCTGAATACCGCGAACTTTAGCGCATCAATCCATCCGAAATCAGGGAATCGCTCCCGTAGCCTAGCGTGCTATAATTGCGGGTCATGCCAAACCCAGTCTTTTTGACCCGTAAATCCGTTCTCACTGCATCTGTCATCTCGCTGATTGCACTCTCATCCGGAGTGGTGCTGAGTGGATGCCCCGGCAGGAATGCTGGTGGTGGCAAAGTCGCTGGTGTACTACGCTATGCGCTTACTGCAGAACCAACCACACTCGATCCGGCACTCGTTACCGATGGCCCGACGATTGACCTCTTGCACAACATTTATGAGGGTTTAGTTGGTTGGAACGATAGTAATGAAGTCGTTCCTCTTGGTGCGGAAAAGTGGGATGTCTCTGCCGACGGCAAGACGTACACATTCACGCTTCGTTCAGGTGTAAAGTTCCAGAATGGCAAACCCGTCGTCGCGGGTGATTATGCCTACGCAATCGCACGCTCGCTTGACCCCAAACTTGCATCCCCGGTTGCCATGAACTACCTTGACGACATCGCCGGTGCTAAGGAATATGCTGCGGGCAAAGCCACGACGCTTGCGGGAGTGAAGGTTATTGATGACACCCATCTCGCGATTACGATTACTGCTCCCCGAAGTTACTTCCTTGGAAAGCTGACATTCCCGACTGCATATGCACTCGACAAGTCAGAAGTTGAGAAGGGCGAAAAGGTTGAGGGTGGAGCGTTTACTGTTACAGCTGCAAATGTCGTCGGAACGGGTCCATATAAGCTTGGCAGCTATGTCCGTCAGGGGAAGGTCATCCTTGATGCGAATGCCGACTACTGGGCAGGGGCACCAAAGCTGAAGAAGATTGAGCGCCCGATTATCCTCGATGCAAAAACAGCGCGAAACCGCTACGATGCTGGCCAGCTCGATATCGTAACGCTTGAGAAGGGCGACTATGAGCGCGACAAGGCGGATGCCAAAGTCTCGGGCGAAATTCAGACCTTTGGACGTGCTGCAACGTTTTATCTTGGTCTGAACCAGACGCACTATGCTCCGTTTAAGGACAAGCGTGTTCGCCAGGCGGTTGCTCATGCAGTCGACAAAGATGCTATTATCAAGACCGTTCTTCTTGGAATCAATAAACGTGCTGAAGGCGTGCTTCCTGAGGGGCTTCCTGGCTACGATGCATCCTTCAAGGGATTGCCATATGACACAGCAAAGGCAGCTGAGCTTTTAGCCGCAGCGGGTTATCCCGGCGGTAAGGGGCTTCCTCCTCTAGTTTTGAGTTTCCGTGAAAAGCAAACTGATCTTGCTAAGGCTGCTGAAGTGATGAAGGAACAGCTAGGCAAGGTTGGCATCCCAGTGACCTTGCGTGAGATGGAGTGGGGGACCTTCCTTAAGGCAACGGACAACAAGGAAATTGACCTCTTCCACATGCGCTGGAGTGCGGATTACCTTGACCCGCAGAACTTCTTGAGTCTCTTGTTGACATCGGGTTCACCTGAAAACCGAACCGGGTACACGAACAAGGAATACGACGCGATGTGTGCCGCCGCCGATAGTGAGCGGGATTCCGCCAAGCGGATGGCACTTTATGCAAAGGCGGAGCGTTTTGTGGTGGATGATGCACCTTGGGTACCCATCTACTTCCAAAAGGACCTTGAGCTCGTAAAGCCATGGGTCAAGGGAATCAAGGATTCTCTCATGGGCCACTTGCCGCATAAAACGACATCGGTCGAATAGGCAACCCAAATGCTTCGTTATGTGTTGACGCGCCTTGGATTGGCAGTTCCAACGCTGCTTGCCATTTCCTTTCTGGTGTTTTTTGCGGCGTACCTCTCGCCTGCAGATCCTGTGGACATTATCCTTGGGCAGCGTGCGGCACCTGAAGCAAAGGCGCGGGTCCGGCATGAATGGGGACTGGATAGGCCACCTCTGGAACGTTATGGCAAATACGTCGTAGCGGTCGTGACAAAGGGTGACTTTGGACGAAGCTATCAGACGAAAGAACCGGTAACGGAATTCATCGCCCGTGGTTTTCCGAACACTGCCATTCTGGCCGTTTCAGCCCTTGGAATTGCCCTTCTGACTGGAATCCCACTAGGTGTCGTCGCTGCCATCAAGCATAATTCGTGGATTGACCGTTTTGCGATGGCATTTGCCCTCCTCGGCGTCGCTACGCCAAGCTTTGTTCTGGCACCTGTCCTTACGCTTGTTCTTGCAGTACGCATGGGCTGGCTTCCGGTTGGTGGATTTTCATTGCAGGAAGGGCTGGTTGACCCAGCTACGTTCATATTGCCGACGGTTGTACTTTCAGCCCGCTCCAGTGCACTCATTGCACGGTTGACACGGTCTGCCATGCTGGATGTTCTCAGTCAGGACTTCATCCGTACTGCGCGTGCAAAGGGAGTACGCCCACTTGGAGTGCTCTTTAAACATGCACTCCGCAATGCGCTTTCTCCGATTCTTACCGTCGCAGGGACGACCTTTGGGTATCTCCTAAGCGGTTCCTTTGTCGTCGAAACCTTCTTTACGATTCCTGGTATTGGAAATCAAAGCATCACTGCAATCACCGCTCGTGACTACCCGGTCATCCAAGGACTTGCATTGCTGCTCGCCGCGATTTTCGTTGGCGTCAACCTCATCGTTGACATCCTGCAGGGCTTTGTCGATCCCCGTGCGCGTGTTTCGGACCAGAAGGCGATTTGAGATGACACCACGGGAAACTTGGCAGCGTATTGCAGCGAATAAAATCGCCCTTGCCAGCATCATCTTTCTTGGACTGCTAGTACTAGCGGCGATTTTTGTAC
>JBEDDQ010000263.1:0-2708 GCA_041176185.1 Armatimonadota bacterium
CAGGAATAATTATCCGTTTCCCCAGACATAACTATTTATGACGTACAGGGTACCGCTCTGTTCGTAACAAGGCAGTTAAAAAGTAAGCCGCCTCTCGTAAACGAGAAGCGGCAATACACCCGAAGGGATTCGAACCCCTGACCTTCTGGACCGCAACCAGACGCTCTAATCCACTGAGCTACGGGTGCAACGGGAGTAATATTATCCCTTCATTAGCGCCGAGTCAAGAGCTTCTACAGCTTTATCTCAACCGTTCCCGTAATACCTACTCCAAGGACACGGCTCAGCTTCGCTGGGTCATCAACACTACGGTTGTCAATCGGGACGAGGCCACGCACTCTAATCTGAACGCCAAGCCGCGTTTGCCCTTCCAGCTGTGCCACAGCTTTGACTTTGTCAACAAGCTGAACTGGGCCCTGAACTTGCGCTGCGCCTGCAAAGGCACCTTTGCCAACTGTCAGGATAGGGACTGTCTTGGTGACGTAAGCAGGGTCATCGTTTTTGTTTCCTGTAACCTGATTCACAAACTTGTCAATGTCACGACCGTTTTTATCCACAATCGCGATCACCGCGGCCCCCTTGAAGAGCTTGTCGATTTGGGCATGTGCAAGCGATCCACCAACAAAGCCCAACGCCAACAATCCGGCGCCGATGGCAACCAATTTCGTCTTGTTCATGTACATATGTACGCCCAACACTAAGAAATTGTGACCAACGAGGGAAAGTAATTTTCCACTTCCGATACTTGTAACCATCACACGCTACAATGGACCGTGGATGATGCTTCTGTTGACAAAGGCTTGATGTCGTGTGTGCATTGTGGATTTTGCCTCGATGCATGCCCTACGTATCGCTTGACCGGGGATGAGTCGGATTCGCCACGTGGGCGCTTGGCGCTGATGCGCGGCGTACACGAGGAAAAACTCTCCTTGTCTGGCCCGGATGCAAATGCTCCCGGTGGTGTTGGATATCATCTTGACCGATGCCTGGGCTGCCGAAGCTGCGAAACCGCTTGTCCAAGTGGAGTCCCCTACGGTGAGCTCCTTGAGCATTTTCGTGATGATCAGGAAGCGAACACTCAGCGGAAACTCGGTGACTCACTTCTACGCAAAAGCCTCCTGACGCTGCTCACCAGCCCCTCCAAGCTACGATTTGCCCTCTCGGCTGGTCGTATCACCGGCGGTCGTATTCCTGGACCTGCTGCGGCATTTGTCGGCTTGCCGTCTGATACACGCCTGCCAATCCCGGATGACCTTGCTGCTGCATCGGCATCGATGCCGGTATTCACTCCAGCTGTCGGGACAAAGCGTGGCTCGGTCGTCCTTCTCACGGGTTGTGTGATGAGTGTTCTCTACAGCCCTGTACATGCCGCAACCGTGTTTGTACTTGCGCAAAATGGCTACGATGTTCATTGCCCGGATGACCAAGGGTGCTGCGGTGCACTCCATGGGCATCAAGGCGCGCTCGCTGATGCCAAAATTAAAGCCAAGGGACTGATAGATCAAATCGATTCCCTTGATGTCACCGCTGTAATCCTAAACTCTGCGGGATGTGGCTCATTCATCAAGGATTTTCATAAGCTACTTGCAAACGAAGATCGCTGGGCGGAACGTGCAGCAACCTTTGTGAATAAAGTGCGAGACATCTCTGAGTTTCTGGATGCCGTTGGACCCGTCCCGATGACGCATCCCGTGGCTGTTCGTGCAACCTACCACGATGCATGCCACCTTCGACACGGGCAGCGCATCGCCGATGCCCCACGTCGACTACTAAAAGGCATCCCTGAACTTAATCTGATCGAGTGCGCAGATCCCGACCAATGCTGCGGCAGCGCAGGCGTCTACAACTACCTTGAACCCGAAATCGCGGCAAGCGTCCTCAGCGCAAAACTGGACAACCTTCTCGCAACCCGTGCCGACCTAATCGTCACCGCAAACCCAGGCTGCCTCGCTTGGATTGACCAAGGAATTGCCAAGCGTGAGAAGCAGGGCACCCTCCCGGCTGGGACACGGGCCCCGGAAATCCTGCACCCAGCCCAGCTGTATGCAAAAGCCTACGGTTTTCCCATCTGAAAACCATTCGCACAGCATAGGTCTTAGGACAGCACAGGGGTAGAATGCAGTTGTTTCCATCGCTTACAAAGCAAGCGGAACCGCTAACTGCATGAACCAAAATACGCACCATCTTCAGGATTCCTTGCCAGCATCCGGACCTACCGCGATGCCAGACAATCTGGACCTCCTCTTCAACGTCCTGCCACCGGCGGTTGCTGCAGCCATAGCCGGATACCCCGATGGAAATCGCGTCATCGAAATTGTGCTCGATCTCGGACGCAAAGTGGAAATCCGCTTCCCAGATGAAGTCTGGGAGCCATTTCCTGATACCGAAGTCACCGCCGATGACATCGCAACCGTTGTTGAACACATCAGCGACTTTGGCGCCGATAACCGCGCTGGCATCGAGCGAACGCTCCACCGCATCTCGGCAATCCGAAACCGCAAAGATGAAATCGTTGGTCTAACCTGCCGCGTCGGCCGCAGCGTCCACGGAACCGTCGATATCATCCGCGATATCGTTGAAAGTGGACAATCCATTCTCCTCCTCGGTCGCCCCGGAGTTGGTAAAACCACAAAGCTTCGAGAAACGGCACGTATCATCGCAGATGAACTGGGACGCCGCGTTGTCATCGTAGATACATCCAATGAAAT
>JBEDDQ010000264.1:0-4056 GCA_041176185.1 Armatimonadota bacterium
GCACACCCCCGGATTGCATCCAAAAAATCAATATGCCGATGCTGCTTTGTCATGATTGGTCACCTCGCAAGTAGGGTGCCATGCTGATCAAAAACATCTTGGTCAACTGATCTTTGACGAAAAGCGCATCTTGATTTATCGGCGACGAAATCATGATAAAGTCGTCACGCAAAAACGCCCACGTTCACGGAAACCGCGATATGGGCGTCTGAAAATCGAAAACACATCAAGCCGCGCGCTTCGTCAGTTGCGGTGCAATTGCATCCACCAAAATCTCA
The DNA here is from genome assembly GCA_041176185.1 of Armatimonadota bacterium. Lineage (GTDB taxonomy): Bacteria > Armatimonadota > Armatimonadia > Armatimonadales > Armatimonadaceae > CAIRTT01. The sequence continues at coordinate 279 of JBEDDQ010000264.1, forward strand.
TCGCGGATGCGGCGTATTGCGATAGCTGCATCCCGGTAGAAAATCGTCAGCTCGTGCGCCGTAAACGAATGGAAGCCATCCGCGTGCATCGCAGCAACGATATCAAACGTCGCCAAGTCCTCATGGATTTCCAGGAGGATGACATCGCAATTGTCTACCCTACGTCGATTACCCGTGGCGAACAGCTAAAATTCCGCCCCTTCGATGTCGATTTTACAAATGTTTACGCACGGCATAGCGTGCTTCTGCATGAGATCAAACATCGTGATACTCGGAACGAGGCTCTTCCCGTCTTTGGCTTCAGATGCGTGATGCGACCAGGCATCGCCATCCCGGAATGTGTCATCCGCGATCGATACACCATCATTGTGGGACCACACCGCTGCCTCGAGAGTGGTGATTCTCTTGCCAAGAAATGCCGTGTTGCGGGAGAGCTGTTCAAAGTTTGGGTGCATTAACTCGACCGCAACCACTTCACATTTCGTATAGATACCGGCGAAGAAGATGCTTGAGTAGCCTACATTTGCACCGATGTCCAAAACGGTTGTGCGCTCAGCTACGGGTTTTAGAAAGCTGTACTCGCCCCATATAAAAATGTCGTGGAACACCTGCATATCTGACATCCCGGTTCGAATCGCAACCGGGTTAGCCATTTGGGGAAGTTTAAACTCGATTTGGCGTTTTGTAAGGCGAGAAACGCTTGTTATAAGCAGATAATCCGCCATCTTGACGGGACCGATTTTGTTGGTGATCAATTTGAGTACAGTTAGTTCCAGACAGAGCGAGATTGCAAGGTGTGTACCGTACTCCAGACAGTGCGCATTTGCAGCGGCATGAAGGTTGCAGACGAGCCGGCTATGTCCATGTCAACTCATCCACAAGGCACTCCGGATGTCGCAGTGATCATTTGCACCCGAAACCGTGCGGAGCACTTGAAAGAAATGTTGCCATCACTGGCCAAGCTCTACATTCCAGCGGGCCTGTCCGTGGATGCCATCATCGTTGACAATGGCAGCACAGATGCAACGCAGGACGTTATTGCAGAAACTACCCGCAGCTGTGGCTGGGTACGGTCCATCGTTGAAGAAAAACCGGGCCTCTCGAATGCCCGTAATGCCGGAGTAAAAGCGACAACAGCACCGATTGTGTTGTTTACGGATGACGATGTCCGTATCCCGACAGATTGGCTTGCTGGCATGTACCAGATGTTCGGAAACCCGGATGTACACATCATTCAGGGACATATTGTCCTTGCCGAAAGCATCCTGTTGCCATGGATGGAGTGGGTTCACCGGGCTGGACTGGCAGAATTTACTGGGGATGAAGCAAAGACGGTGATTGGCGCAAACTTCGGTTTCCGCCGCGCAGCATGGGAGCGTGTCGGTGGTTTTGATCCACGCTTTGGCTCCGGAACAGCGGTCGGTTTTGGGGATGACACCCTCTTTGGGCATCAGGTTCAGCGCCTGTTTGGTGACATCGTGATTTACTCGGGCGCACCAATTGTCCACCATCCGGACACAAGCCGGCTGACACGTGAGAGCCTTCTGAAACGAACACGGCTCGGAGCCATTTCAGAGCTTTGGATTGCCGCAGCGCTTGGGGAACCGATTCCATATCAGGCAACCCGCCCTGCTATCATTAACCGACTTATCTTTGCTACGAAGGCACTGCGCTCGCGCCTGTTGCACAACGGTAGTCCGTTGACACAGGATGAGCTGTATGGCTACTACTCATTGGTGATGTCCCTTGAGGCCGGCGCGTATGACGAAGCCAAAGTAGCGTTCGGAACAGCTGCTTAGTCCATTCGGCGAAAACCGATACACTGCTGCAACACCGTGGAGTCATTCCACAAGGAGCGCAGCGTCGATGGAGATGCCACAAACCTCACAGTCAGATTGGTACGGCTACAGCAAGCAAAACTTTACCCACAGCGGTCATGGAGCCTATGTCGTCATCCCCAAAATACCCGCCCCGGGTAACCCATGGGTGTGGCGTACATCCTTTCCAGACTTCCATGCCGAAATCGATGTCCAGCTCCTTGGTGCTGGGTTCCACGTTGCGTACATCGATGTCCTCGATATGCTTGGCTCAGACCGTTCTCTGGCAATTATGGAGCACTTCCGGGATCTGATCCTCTATCGTTACAAGCTGGCAGAGAAGTGTTGTATCGAAGGCGTTTCCCGCGGGGGGATGCATGCGTATCGGTATACGCATCGGCATCCGGACCAGATTGCGTGTATTTACTGCGATACCCCTGTCATGAACCTCGCAAGCTGGCCTAGAAAATGGCCGGGCAGCCAGCGCGAGTGGCAGGATGCGAAACGGGAGTTTGGGTTTACCAACGATGACGATGTCCTGAAGTTCCGAGACAACCCGATTGATCTGGCCGTCGATATCGCAAAAGCCGGCATCCCGATGCGGCATACGATTTCCCTTTCCGATGAAGTGGTACCAGCAGCCGAAAATACGCTTGAAGCAAACCGCAGACTTGCGAAGATTGGCAAAGCCATCGAGCTGGTTGTGGTTGAAAAAGGCACGCCTGAATCGAACGGCCATCATTTTGCGCTACCCAAAATCGATGAAACCGCGCGTTGGATACAACGTCACGCCGAGGTGAATCCAGGCGGCGTGGTTCAGCACACGCTCCGCGGTGGTCTGGGACGCGCATTCGTATCGTTCCGCAAAAACAAGCGCGGCACGGTGGGCTTTCTCGGTGGTTCGATCACCTACAACGGTGGCTGGCGCGACCATGTGATGGCAGATTTGAAGCGCCGCTTCCCAGAGACAGACTTTACGTTTGTGGCCGCTGGTATCCCGAGCATGGGCAGTGTCCCTCACGCCTTCCGAGTCCAGCAGGACCTGCTGGGCAAAGGCAAATTTGATCTCATATTCATTGAAGCGGCTGTGAACGACCGGACAAATCATCCAAATGATGCCACCCGTATCTCCCGGGCGATGGAAGGTGTTGTTCGCCATATCCGTCGTGAAAGTCCGCAGACCGACATTGTGCAGCTGCACTTTGCGATGGAGGAGTTCCACACAGACTTTGCTGCGGGTCGGATGCCTGCGACGCTTGCGATTCACGAGCAGGTCGCGAAGCACTACGGCAACCCAAGCGTCAATATTGCCAAAGAAGCCTGGGCGCGGATTGCGGCGGGGCAGTTTACATGGGCGAATGGTATTAGGGATGTTCATCCAAGTCCGTTTGGTGGACTGCTCTACGGACGTGCGATTAGTCGGATGTTTGATGCGGCTGATGATGCGTTAACCGTGTTACGCGATAGCCAGCAGAAGCATCCCCTACCGAAAGCACTCGACCGGGCGTGTTACGAACGTGGCCACTACGAGAGCCTCCAGGCAGCGCAGCCGGTTCAAGGCTTTCGATTCGTGGAGAGATGGCAGCCACAGATACCAGCGGGTACGCGGGATGGATTTGTGAATGTCCCAGCGCTGACGGCATCCAAGCCGGGAGACACATTGCGCTTCCGCTTTACAGGAACGGTGGTTGGGCTGGCGGTTGCTGCGGGCCCGGATGCCGGTATCTTGCGTTGTCGGGTGGATGATGGCAAAGAGGTGATTGTCGATACATTTACGGCATGGAGTGGAGGTTTATACCTCCCGTGGGTATATGTCCTCGCGGATGACCTGAAGCCTGGCACGCATGAGCTGGTCGTGACAATCGATCATCAAAAGCATGCATCATCCAAGGGGACGGCGGTGCATATTATGCACCTCTGTGTTGGCTAGTGACTTAGCGGGTATAGAACCATGGCTCTTC
>JBEDDQ010000265.1:0-2782 GCA_041176185.1 Armatimonadota bacterium
CTTGCAAGCGACCCACGGCTCTGTGAAGCAGCATCCAATGCCGCACTCACAATCGGTGCCGGTAGTGGTGCCGTCCGCCCAATCATCGGGAATATCGCTCTCCACGACCAGCTCGAAAAGCTGATTGCCGAGTTCAAGCATGTCGAAGATGTCCTTGTTTTCCAGAGCGGTTTTACATCGAATGCGGGCACGATTCCGACAATTATGGAAGCCGAGGATGCGATTATCACGGACAGCCTGAATCACGCATCGATTATTGATGGCTGCCGTTTGTCAAAGGCAAAGCGCAGCATTTACCAGCACTGCGATATGGACAGCCTCCGGGATGCGCTGATTGCATCCAAGGATGCGCGCAAGCGTCTGATCATCACGGATGGCGTCTTTTCAATGGATGGAGATGTCGCGCCACTTGACCAGATTTGTGCGCTGGCTGAAGAGTTTGATGCGGCTGTCATGGTCGATGATGCGCACGGCTCGGGTGTGATGGGCGCGAATGGCCGTGGAACGGCGTACCACTTTGGCGTAACGGACAAGGTTGATATTCAGCTGGGAACGCTCAGCAAGGCCGTCGGCGTCATGGGTGGCTATATTGCGGGTTCCAAGGCATTGGTTGATTTCCTAAAGCAGCGTGCGCGGCCATTTTTGTTCAGCACGGGATGTCCACCGGCGACGGCGGCCGCTTGTATCCGCGGCATTGAGATCATGCGTGATGATGCTGGTCTGACGGAGCGTCTGTGGGAAAACACGCGCTACTGGCAGGCTGGTTTGCGTGAGCTGGGCTTTGATCTCGGTGTGACGCAGACCCCGATTACGCCGGTGATGGTTGGTGATGAAGCGAAGACGATGGAGCTGATGCGTCGTCTGCGTGACAAGGGAGTGCTTGCGCTGGCGGTTGTCTTTCCGACGGTCGGGCGCGGGAAGGCCCGTGTTCGCACGATGCCAACGGCGGCGCACACCAAGGCGGATTTTGATGAAGCACTTGCCGCATTCAAGGAAGTCGGTACTGAGCTCGGCCTGATCTAGGAAGCTGTGGAGAGAGCAAACACATCTATGGAACAACGAAAACTACGCTCCGCAATTGTTGGATGCGGTGTGATTCATACAGCGCACGCGGATGCGATTTCTCGCCTGCCCGAGTTTGTTGAGCTGGTCGCGGTCGCGGATGACAAACTAGATCGCGCTGCAAAAGCCGGAGAAGCCCTTGGCGTGCAGCACTTCCATGGACTGGATGCACTCCTGGCGTGGGGCGAGTTCGACATTTTGCATGTCTGCACCCCGAGTGGAATGCACGCAGCCTGCGGCATCAAAGGAGCCAATGCTGGTAAGCATATTCTCTGCGAAAAGCCAATCGATGTAACCCTCCCCGCCGCAGATGCGCTGATCGAGGCCTGTGCAGCCAATAACGTCAAGCTTGAAGTCGTGAGCCAGCATCGCTTCAGCGATGGGATGCAAAACCTCAAGACCTGGCTGGATGAAGGCAAGCTTGGGCGCCTCGTCTTTGGCGAATCGGTCACGAAGTGGTATCGAACACAGGCGTACTACGACTCAGGCGGATGGCGTGGGACGTGGGAGCTCGATGGCGGTGGCGCTCTTATGAACCAGGGTGTGCACTATGTCGATCAGCTGCGCTGGATCATGGGACCGGTCAAATCCGTCGCGGCAACCATGGGAACACTCTCGCATGAGCGTATCGAAGTGGAAGACATTGTTTCGGCCACGATTGAGTTTGAGAATGGCGCTGTGGGAACCTTGATGGCATCGACATCTATGGTCCCCGGCTTCAATCAATCTCTCGAAGTTTACGGCTCCAAGGGCAGTGTCCGGATCACAAACAGCAAGGTGCAGTTTGCACAGTTTGTGACGGGTGATGAACCGCAAACCATGTGGGGCCTCGAGGGAGCTCCGGCGCCATTGGTTGTGGATGGCGTTTGGCAAAACGACGATGCCGAGGCGGAGACGACGACGCAGGGTCAGGGTGCCGCCGACCCGCGGGCCATCTCAAACCTTGGGCATGTCGCGCATCTAAAGGACCTCTGCGAGTGTATCCATAGCGGTGCTGAGACATTTATGAATGGCCGTGAAGCCCGCTACGCGCTCGAGCTCATCGTTGCGGTTTACCGCAGCGCCAAGACCGGGCAGCGGGTTACATTCCCACTCGAGGACTGATAAATGGGAGTTACGCTCGGGCGGCTACAGCCATCCCAATATGATGAAGCTGCCACGCTGATTCATGCATCCACAAATGCCTGGTACCTGAAAAACACAGGCCGGGTTGCCTTTGCATGCGAGCCTGCTGGCTGCAGGCTGTTCCCGGACACCTACGATGCGCTGGATGCTGGACATTGCATCACCGCCACCGATGACTCCACGGGACAGCTGATTGGAACGTGTTACCTGCATCCGAGAGAGACGCATATCGGCGTTGGCATTGTGAACACGGCTCCAGATGTGGCGGCCGCCGGCGTGGCATCGCTGATGCTGCGTGAGGCATGCGCCATCGCGGATGCGAGTGGTTTGCCTTTGCGCCTAGTGAGCTCGGCATCCAATCTGGATTCCTACAGCCTTTACCACCGGCAAGGTTTTGTCGCGCGGCAGATTTTCCAAGATATGTTGCTGCCGGTTCCAGAAGACACATCTATGCTCACCGCTGAGATCGACACGGCTCGTGTGCGGCCTGCGACCATCAGCGATGTCCCTGCAATCGCGGCGCTCGAGCGCGAGCTGACGGGCAGCTATCGCCCTGCAGACTGGTCACACTTCTTGGAGACGGACCACTTTGCGG
>JBEDDQ010000266.1:0-2834 GCA_041176185.1 Armatimonadota bacterium
ACCGATGCCACCACCGCCCATCATCGTGGATGAGCCATAATTCATCCGCATATAAGCCGTCCGGACCTGAAGACCATCCGGGCGGCCATGCGTTGTCATAAACGACCAGTTAGTGTTGTCAAAGTCCCCCTGACCACCAACGTAGCGCCCAATCTGCTGGCTAACCGTTGCGTTGACATTGAACTCAGCGGATGGTGAATAGGTCAGCAGGAGATCATTGCTGGTCATATCGGTATTGTCGAAGTTAGGGACCAGCATGAGCGATGAGCTTCGCCGAACTTCGGCCCGGATGGCTTGCGTTGGAGTGAATGTCAGGCGGATATCGCGTGTGCGGGTTTGCTGACCAGTGGATGTCAGACCTGTTGTTCCACCTCCACCGATGGAGCCGCCATTTCCATAGAAACCATCCAAGCTCTGACCATTCTGACTATCTGTCAGCTGTACATCGAGCTGAACCTTGTCGGGCGCAATCCAGTACAGAAGGGACATTTGATTGTCATTGGCGCTGCTGGCGCTGCCGCCAGTGCGGTTACGGCTGGTTCCAAGGTTGGAGCTCAGCGACAGGCGTGTGCTCGGGGTGTACGTCGTATTGAAACGGATGTTCGTGCTTGCGCCATTTGTCAGGTTTGCATTTGCATTGCCATTTTGAATGCCGCCGAGGTAGCCGCCCCCCGTGTTACCAAGGCCGGTACCAACCGTTTGCGAATAGGCATTTGCAAAGACCGACCGTCCCTGACTAGTGGTCTGATCGACAGTAAGTCCAAACTGGACATTGGTAAAGCCCCAGTCAACACCAATGGAATCGCTTGCATAAGATGACTTTGATGGCTGTGACGTGTTCGAACCAGTGCCGGTTCCGGTACCCGTTCCTGCCCCAGTAGATGTGTAGGTCAGGCGCTGGCCGGTCTGGTTATGGCTGGCGCGTAGCACAGGAGCCTGCCCTCCCTTAAGGGCCTTTAGCTTTTGACTGATGGTGAATCCGAGGCCGGTGGAATCCGAAAGCGATGTGGGAGCCGTTGGTGTGGTGGCGGTTGTCGAGTTACTGTAGATGTTCGGAAACTGGCTGGTCAGGAAGTTACCGGTAAGGTCTGTTGATTCGGATGGAGCAAATCTCCATTGTGTCTTGAGCTCACGTCCTGTACGTAGAAATGCACCAGCGGTCGAGTCGACGCTTGAGAATCCGGTACCGACGTTACGGATGCCCGTGGTGACGCTCCACTTATTGTTCTTTTGTTTCTCACTACTCGCAAAGCGGGTTTGGATGTCAATGCCGGTGCCACTCGTCGCCGCTGAGATTCCCTCGCTCTGTCCGACCTGCAGCTTTACCAGTCCATTCACACCTGCTGGTATCTGTGTATCAATTCCTACGACCTGGCGATCCCCTCCAATACCTTGCTGGCGCACGGGTTTGTAGGTGATGCGGAGGCTTGAGATTCCGGTAAGCGATGTATCCGGTGGGAGTGGTCGTCTAAGCTGGATGTAGTTGAGCTCACGGTTGATGAAGTAGTCAGCGGCAATCCCTTCCACAAGAAGACGTTCCTGATAGCGGACTTCAACTGGAGCTGTGGCATCGATTGGCGATGCAAGCGTGTAGCGAGTGGATACGACCGCACTGACGGGGAAGTATTCGGTGACCGTCCCGGATTTATTGCCACCTGCGGATGTCGATTGCCGTAGCATCGTCACACCAACATTCCGGCCTCCCTGAAGCGGAAGGTCCCAGCGAAAACCGGTCAGCACTCCCCTCCCACTGTTATAGTTCAGGAGCTCGTAGGTGTACTCAACGGTGTCAGCACGGTTGATGATTCGCCCCTTCAGGAAGCGGATGATGCCAAGCTGATAATCGATGTCATAGTCGACTCCGGAGTCAAGCGGCTGGCCATTGAGGGAAAGCCGCTCGGTCCCTGGGACGATTTGTGATCCACCCAGGTAGTACGGACCAGTCGTCCCCTGTCCCACAAACGAGTTACGACGCGTCAGTGCACGGGTGACACTTGCGATGGTTGCGACTTTACTCCCTGCACCAAGGTCGCGTTGGTATTTGACACCCTGTACATTTCTTGAGAATGGGATGAGCTCATTACCGGAAAGGCTTGCTGAGACATCGCCAACGTCAACAACGGTACCCTTCGTTGAGTCAAAGTGCATCCGCATCAGCTGGGACAGACTGGAACGTATTCGGTTGTTCGACAGGTTAGCGTTGACATCTACGGTGTTGAACAGCTTCCCGCTGATACCAACATTGAGGTTCTGTTGAAAAGGCCCGAGCGTGGAGTTATTCAGAAACTGGTTGTTGTTCTGAAAGTTAAACCAGTCACGAGCCTGCTGGCTACCATCAACATTGTTTGCGCGCGCGACAAGATTCCAGCCACCAGAAACATTCAGGCCCCGCGCCCATGCTCCAAAGAGCCGCTCACCGTTCCCACTTTGCCCGATGAGCCCATCCGTGTTGCCACCAAGCCCATCCACTTTAAGCTTAGCCTTCTGCTTTGCCGCATCCTTTGGAGATAGCTCGGTACCCGAAGCCTGTGTGGTACCTGGCATGGTTACTGGAGGCGGGACGTCCTGCATTGGCATCCCGATGATCGCTACAAGCGGCAAAATGGCAAGCACTTCAGCGACCATAAAGACCATCCAACCTCAGTTTCGGCAGTAATGCCTTTTCGGCCATATTACTTGCAAGCTCCCAGCGTGCCGCTTGGTTCCTGGATGTCCCGGCAGCCTCCAAAAGCGCTTCGACTTCTTGAGAAATACGCTGCGGAGATGCATCCCTAAAGGGAATACACGGTGCTCCGAGCTGGGCTGCAAGGGCATCTACCTTGGGGTCGTAGCTG
>JBEDDQ010000267.1:0-4353 GCA_041176185.1 Armatimonadota bacterium
CTCGAACACTGCCCGCACCCGCCGGGATAACACTGCCATCCGCAACGCGAACACCGGCTGGAAGGTTGTCAAACACAAGCGGGATTTCTGCGTTGTAGCCATGGACACGCATGGCATTGACGACTGCCGCTGTCCGCCCTCCCGCGATGACAAGTGGTGCATCTGGGACCATTTCGATGGCAAAATCCGCCCGCGGCGCCGCAAGCTGGAGGCGATAAATGTAGGCATCCCCGCTGCGATTACCTGCATCCGTGACCTCGACCAGATACTCGCCGGCGGCAGGTGCCGTAAACACTAATTTCGCATCTCGGTTTCCGCCACTATCGTCATCCCGTGCCCGCTCGCCGCCATTGCTGTCAAGGACTCGCACAACAGGGTCCATCGGTGAAGCAAGCTTTGTGGCATCCACGGCAACTTCAATCACCTGTCCAGCACCGAGCTTGACCCTATAGAGATCTGTGTCTCCACGGTTTCCAAGCTGACTTGGGCGAATACGGCCATCGATGACAATCGGCGCCGTCACCGGCATCGCAAGCCCCATGCGGTCATTGGGTTCCGACTCCTGCGTCGTGCCGTAGAAGTCGACAAAGAAGGGAATGGGCTGACTCCACGCGGTGCCCATTGGGACGGAAATCGATGCAATTCCAGGCATTCCAAGCTCCGGCATCGTCACCGAAATCGGGTTTTGAGGTGCATTCGGGCCATCGATGCGGACATTCAGCGCCTTCCCGGGCTGACCGCTCCGGGGAAAGACACCGGTCGCCGATACGTTTTTGTGCGCTGTGATGCGGTAGCGGAAGTCGCCGCCGCCTTTGTAGCGCGCATCCCGAAGTGTGACAAAGTAAGTCCCGGATTCGCGTGCCGTGAAGACGGTTCGTGGGTCAGCGCTCGCGAGGGTGTCCTGGAACGCGACTTCGCGGCCGTTTGCATTCGTGATGCGGACGCTCGGGACGAGCGGCGAGCCGATGCGCCCAGCGATGGTCTCGATGACCCAGGTCTCACCCTTTTCCATCGGAAGCTGGAAGGTGTCGATGTCATTGATGCTATCGATCACACCCGTGATAGTGGTGCCGGGTTTGAGAATTCCGGGTGTCTCGCGGGTGTTGTTCGGTTCCGTTTCGGGGAGCTCCGGGTAGGGCTCGACGACGACCATGATGGGGTCGGAGACACCGAATTGCGTGGCGACGCGGAGGGGGAAACTGCCGATTTGGGCAGATACGGCGATATTTAGCTTTACGACGGCAGTGCCGGATTGGTTACGGGCAGGGTTGCCTTCGGCGGTAACGCTTACAACCGTAATGCCCGGAGCATTTATAGATGCTCCAGTAGCAGCACCAAACTGCACTCCGGAAATACGGATGATAGCTTCGCCGCCGCGGGCGCAGCGCAGCTGGTGGTAGCTTTGAACGCGCGGCCGAAGCGTCTGCGCCGGTGCCGCAGCAGCGGATAATCCAAGAAGGGCAAGACAGCTAAGCGCCTTCAAGTGGCGTTTTGTGTTTGCTGAATGCATTGCTAAAGCCCGATGCCTTTGGTGCTGATGGTTAGTTTCTTCGTCTTAGATGTGACATCGACAATCACAACATCCCCATTCCAAAGTCCCCCAGCGGCAAGAAGCGTGTCATTTGAGATCGCTGTGGACATCACATCGGATGCGAGGTCGATATCGACAAGAGCTGAGGCATCCGAAATACGCCAGGCCCTTATATGCGTGTCACCGGAGACGAGAACGGGGTTTTGTCCGGCAATTGCTGCGCTCCATCCGGCCTGACGGAGGCCATAGTCACGGAAATGGCCGGCCCCTTCTGTCCCAAAGTGCCAGACACGCACACGACGGTCGGCGCCGGTTGTGTAGATTTGGTTTCCGGATGGTGTCATGTCGATGTCGTAAATGCCATCTTCGTGTGCAGGAACCGAATACAGCCGCTTCCAGCTTGTGGTGTCCCAGGTCTTGAAGGACTTATCAAGGCTACACGAGACGATGTGCTTGCCACTCGGATGATAGACAACTCCCAGTACCTGGTCGGCGTGATCGCGGAGGGTTTGAAGGAGCTTCCCGGATGCCAGTTCCCAGACCTTGAGCGTCTTGTCAGAGCTTGCGGTGACGATGGTCATCGCATCCGGGCTGATGGCTGCTTGGTTGACGATATCGGTGTGGTCGCCAAAGACCAGAATTTCCTTGGATGCACTTACATCCCAGACGCGGACTTGCCCGATAGCGCCGCTGACACCACCGCCGGCGATAATCCGCTTGCCATCCGGTGTGAAGACGAGTGAGCGTACGGTGTCTCCGTGGCCTTTCCACGAGGTGATGGATTTGCCAGTGGCCGTGTCGACAATCAGAACACGGGCGTAGGTCCCGATTGCTAATGTTTTGGAATCAGGCGAAAACGCGATGGACGTGATGGGTGCTCCGTTTGGGACAACAGCCCCGATCGATGCTGGCATAGTGGCCTTTACACTTGCTGGTGTACTGACAGCTGGTGTTTTTGGCGCGGCCGAATTGAGCGTCGCTGCAGCAATGTCCCGCTTCGCTCCGGCATCCACCCAGCGACGAATCAGCTCAGCATCCGCGCTTTTCAGACCAGCACCAGGTGGCATCCGTGGCTGCTCGGTGCCAAGCACTAAGCGCACAAGACGACTCTGCGCCGCTTTGCCAGCAACAAGCTGCGGGCCCTTTTTGCCGGCTTTGAAGAGGTCTTCGTACGATGCGACAGAAAAGCCCGCAGCAGGCTGTGTGTTTCCGTGGCAGCCGATACAGGCCGTTCGCAGGATGGGAACGATGTCTTTTTGGTAGCTCGGAGCCGGCGGTGGAGCCGTAGGCTTTTGCTGGGGCTGTCCATTGGATGCCCACGATAAAGCTAAAGCAGAGGCAACGACGAATGCTGAAACCGGCACTGACTACACCAGCTCACGAATGGGTTCATGTCTCGCAGCACAAGACGATAATCTGCTTGATATAGCTGTCACCTTAGAAAAAGAAAGAAAAATCACTTCTCTACACCAGCTCACGAATCGGTTCATGCCCCGCGAACAAATAGTTTGGACGACCATTCATCTCAGGAACAGGCGTATTGACGATGTCAATCCCCAGCTGGTTGTAAAGCGTTACAAAGACATCCTTGTAGTCGATTGGGCGGTCATCCGCTTCCTCGCCGAGGCGGTTCGTGGACCCGATGACTTGTCCATGCCGCATCCCTCCGCCCGCAAGGAGAGCGCACGAAACGCGTGGCCAGTGATCGCGGCCGGCATCTTTATTAATTTTCGGCGTCCGACCAAAATCGCCCCAAACGATGACGGAGACATCTTTGTCCAGACCGCGTTCGTGAAGATCAGTAATCAACGCATGCACGCCCTGATCAAGGTGTGGCAGATGCTCCTTCATCATTTTGAAGTTATTGCCATGCCAGTCCCAGAAGCCATACGAGACGTGAACCAGCCTTGCACCCGCTTCAACCAGCCGGCGCGCCGCGAGGAACTGTTCGTTAAGCATCGGGGATGCATCCCCCTGCACCGCGGCGATGCCTTTGCCGTAGCGTGCGCGAACCTTTGGGTCTTCTTTGTCGAGGTTCATCGCGTTGACGAGCTTACTGGATGTCAAGATGTCGTACGCTTTTTGCGAGAGGCTATCGAGACCTTCGAGGGAGTCAACTTTGCGGCGGTAGGCATCGAGTGATGTCAGCAGCTGGCGCCGATGCGCGAGGCGATCCAGGGTGATGCCACCGAGGGTCATATCAGCCATCATCGGGCCGTTCGGGTTCAGCGCAGAGTGTGCGATTCCAACAAATCCCGGGCCCGGGTCGTTGTAAGGCGGATGTTGTGTCCGTGCGGCCATATTGATGAATGGCGGGACGGTTTTGTCAACAGAGCCTTCGAGGCGGGAGAGAACGGAGCCCATGGTTGGGCGGTGGAGCTGGGATGTCTCTGCCTGTGTGTAGCCAGACATACAGAGGTTGGATGCGTGCTCATCCCGTGCGCCAACCAGCGAGCGAATCACGGTGCACTTGTCCATGATGGTGGCAAGTTTTGGGAGGTATTCGCAGATTTCTAGCCCAGGGAGATTGGTCTTGATGGGCTTGAACTCTCCACGGATATCGGATGGCGCATCCATTTTGAGGTCAAAGGAATCCTGATGCCCGATGCCTCCTGGGAGGTAAATCATGATTACAGCTTTGTGGCTGTTGCCAACACCAGCCTGTGCTTCGGCGGCGAGGAGCTGCGGGAGCGTCAGTGCGCCAACGGCACCAACCTTTATGAACTGACGACGCGAAACGCGATCACAGAAAGTCCCGCTGGATGTTCCTTCGATACGTAGCATTGCTACACCAGCTCCCGGATAGGCTCATGCCCGGCAAA
>JBEDDQ010000268.1:0-2525 GCA_041176185.1 Armatimonadota bacterium
CGGCGATTGCGGTCAGCAAGTGCCTTTCGCGCTTTATCTAGTTGTGTATCCGTCATACTAGATATTCTATCACTTCATGAAGTGATGAAGTATTTGTTTGCGATTGTGTGTTCAGAGACAGTTGGTTACTCAGAATGATGTCTGGCCAGCGACAGGGTTGGTCGCACTCGCACCTGCCTGATATTGTTAGCACATCTACGGCATCCTTCGACGTTGTGGTCTGGGAGCCTGATGTGGGGGCAACGGTTATTATGGCAAATCCTATTTATCTTCAGCTGTATACACTGCGCGATGATGCAGCGGCAGATCTGCATGCAACATTAGATGCGGTAGCTGAGGCTGGTTACGCCGGTGTTGAGCTTGCGGGTTTATATGACCTTACGCCCTCGGAGCTCAAGGCCGAGTTCGATGCCAGGGGCCTCAAAGTCATCGGTGCGCACTCAGGCTACGCGGACTTGCTCGCCGATGTGCCAGCCGCAATCGATCTGTGTCGGGTTTTCGAAACATCACGCCTGACGGTTCCATGGATTGAAGGCGATTGGCGTGACAGCATCGGAAATATGAGAGCGCTAGGCGCATCGCTTGCCGCAGCAGGAGAGCAGCTCCGGGATGCTGGAATTCAGCTTTGCTACCATAACCATGCGTTTGAGTTCGAAATGGAAGATGAGACAGGAACAGGCTTTGCAGCCGTACTGGATGGTGGAAATGGTTTTATCAAGGCCGAGCTCGACCTCTACTGGGTGGCAAAAGCGGGCAAGGATCCGGTTACCGAGCTGCAGCGCCTGACGGGAAATGTTCCATTGGTCCATGTAAAGGACATGTCTGAAGATGGGGATTTTCGTCCGGTTGGCGATGGCATCATCGATTACAAGGGGAGCGTTCTCCAAGCCGCAGTCGCTGCCGGAGCGCAAGGGTTTATCGTTGAACAGGATCAATGTTCGACCTATACGCCACTTGAATCGATTGCAAGGAGTATCGCGGCGCTCCGCAGCTGGGGATTTGCATCCTAGATTCCGATAACGAAATTACAGGAACCCGGGCTTGATTACCGGCGTCAGATAGGGACACGCCGCTTGACGTGGCGCATCCACTGCATTATTATCTAGACCTATCACTACAGGTAGACCCTGTGGTGGATGTAGGGTGTTGGTGAAAGGGTAGCGCGAATGCCTGCATTTACGTTTACAGCAACGGCTTCCGACGGCAAGACGGTAACAAATACGAGCGATGCAGTTAGCATCAGCGAGCTGCGCCAGCGCCTGTCGCAGCAGGGTTACACTGTCAAGGAAATCAAGCCTGCAAAGCAAAAGGGTCTCAAGGCCGATATGTCGGTCCCGATGCCCGCTTTTCTGGAGCGTTTCCAGAAGGTCAAGCTTACGGAGCTTTCGATTTTCTGCCGCCAGTTCTCCACGATGATTGACGCGGGTGTGTCTCTTGTTCGCTGTCTAGATGTTCTTGGTGAGCAGTGCACTTCCCCGAAGCTGAAGAAGATCATCATGGATCTCAAGGCTGAGGTCGAAGCTGGAAACATGCTCTCAAAGGCGATGTCGAAGTACCCAACAGTTTTCTCAAACCTCTTCGTCGGACTTATCCGTGCGGGTGAGGTCGGTGGTGTACTCGAAGAGTCCCTCCAGCGCCTCTCAACCTTCCTTGAGAAGGACGTTGAGCTCCGCCGCAAGGTTAAAGCCGCGCTTACTTACCCGGTTCTCGTCTCTGTGGTCGCTCTTGGAATCGTTATGTTCCTGACGATTTTCATCGTTCCACAGTTCCTTAAAATGTTCCTTGACCTCGGTCTAAAGGCGGAAGACTTCCCTGCGATGACGATGTCGCTCAAGGTCTTTTCTGACTTTATGGTTTACAAGTTCTACTACGTCGCGATGATTATTGCGGCGCTATGGTTTGCCTGTAAGCTCTTCGGCCGAACCAAGGTTGGGCACCGCTTCTTTGACTGGTTGAAGCTCAAGGTTCCAGTCTTCGGCAAGCTGAACCACAAGGTTGCTCTCGCGCGCTTCTCACGTACACTCGCAACGCTCCTCTCCTCTGGTGTACCTATCCTCCAGGCCCTTGAGACGGTTGCAGGTACGGTTTCGAACGATGTCCTTTCTGATGCCATCCTCGATGCACGTGCACGTGTCCGTGAAGGAGACACCATCTCCGAGCCGTTGTACAAGTCGAAGATGTTCCCTCCAATGGTTATCCAGATGATTTCCATCGGACAGGAAGCAGGTTCGCTTGACACGATGCTTGCGAAGATTGCTGACTTCTATGATGGTGAAGTGGATGCTGCTATTGCATCGCTTACCGCAGCAATCGAGCCTCTTCTCATCGTCTTCCTAGGTGTAACCGTTGGATATATCGTTATCGCGATGTTCCTTCCGCTTGTTGGCCTTATTCAGGGTCTCTCCGGCGGCGGCGGTGACGAAGAATAAACTAGCGTTTCGGCGACAGCACATTGCCCGGGGCATCCGCCCCGGGCATTTTTATATGCCGGCACCGGCCGGAGATTGTACGATAAACACGTGAGT
>JBEDDQ010000269.1:0-5309 GCA_041176185.1 Armatimonadota bacterium
TGGCATCGTACCAACCGACAGAGTCAGCGATACCAATCGTGGCATAGATGGCGATCACCGTCATCGCGACCCGGGCGCTCGGGTTCCGCGCGAGGCGGCGAAAGGCTTCGCCCCAGAGCGGCGTCTGGCGCGCCCTGAGGAAGACAAGCACGGCGACACCAATCAGCGCGACCGGCGAGAGGTTGTAGAGCAAATGCAGCAGGGTTGGGCTCATGGTCTAGTCAATCCTCACACGTGGGTCGACGATGGCATAGGCGATATCAGTCATGATCAGCCCACAGATATAGAGCAGGGTGCCGAGAAAGACCATCGCACGCACGACCGAGAAGTCATTGGACCCGAGGGCTTCAAAGAGGTAGCTACCAAGACCGGGGATGCCGAAGAAGTTTTCGAGGAGCAGTCCGCCGAGGATAAGCCCGGGGATGACGGCGACGGTGTTGGTGATAATCGGAATCAGCGCATTTTTCAGAACGTGCTGTGCGAGGATACGCGTTTCTGAGACGCCCTTGGCACGCGCGGTGCGCACATAGTCCTGGTTGATTTCATCGAGGAGGAAGGTCCGGTAGAGGCGAATCTCGGTTGCGATGCCTGCCGCGAACCCGATGGCGCTCGGCACGAGGATGTACTTAATCAGCCCGGAGGATGGATCAAAGCCCCAGATCGGCCCGTAGCGCAGCTGTTTTGAGAGGAAGTACTGCCCCCCAATGACGTAGACCGTGTAGACAACCGACATCAACAGGACGCAGACAATGGTCGTGGTTTTGTCGATGTACGTTCCGCGAAAAGCCGCGGCAAGGACGGCGACGAGGATCGCACCGAAGACGGTTCCGATGAAAATGGTGGATGACACAACAATGCTCGGGCCAGCCCCTTGGCGAATACGCGTCCAAATGTCTTCTTTGGTCGCATCCGATTTGCCGAACTTGAACATCAACATGTCAACCGTGGCCTTGCGGAGCTGAACCGCGGGCGGTTGGTCGTAGCCGTGCTCTTTGATCCAGCCTTGGACCTGAGCGGGTGTCGGGTCTTTGCTCGAGAGGTTACGCCTCGCGATGGACTCAGCGCTGGCTGTTCCAAAGAACAAGAACCATGTCAGCGTCAGGACGCCGAGGAGGGTTGGGATGGCCTGGAGCAGGCGCCGGAGAATGAAGCGTAGCATCAGGAAGCTCCTCCGCCAGCGCGCAGCTTACGGTTGACGCGGCGCTTGACAACGATGATGGCCGGGATGGCACCTGCGACAGCAATGCTAAAGAATGCGAACAGTGGCCACCAGACGGGCTTGTTCCACTCTGCCTGCTTTTGCGCCCGCAGGTTATTGTCTATTTTGCGATAGAGCAAGGTGTCGCGTGCGATCGGGTGGACCTTGGTATTCGTCACCCATGAATGGGACATCGTGACGACTTCCGGATGGTAGAACGGGATCCAAGCCGAGTCTTCGATCGCCATATCGCGCATTTGATTGAGCAAGGTCAGGCGTTCTGGAGAGTCATCCATGTCACGGACTTTTTCGAAAAGCTTGTCGTATTCTGGATTCACATAGTAAGCATAGTTTGGCTTTCCAGGTCCGGAATTGAGGCCGTAAAGCAGGAAGACAAAGTTCTCAGGATCAGGATAGTCAGCAAACCATCCATAGAGGATGCTCTGATGCGAGCCCTTAATGAGCTTGTCACGGAAGATGCTACCGGGGGTTGAGCGAATTTCTACCTTGATACCGGTGCGTTCAATCTGGCGTTTGAGGATGCCGTATTGGGTGCGTGCGGCGGCGGTGATCGCGGCACAGTCGATATTCATCACGATACGCTCGCCCGTTTTGGGGTCTTTGCCGCCGGGGTAGCCGGCTTCGGCGATCAGCTTTTTGGCGCGTTCGATGTCGACGACACGATAGGGATGCTTGAAGTCTTTATCGTAGCCAAAGATGCCAGCGGGAAGCATCCACTGCGCGGGGGTCCCATTGCCTTGGAGTGCGAGGTCGATGAATTCCTGGGAATCCAGAACCAGACTGACCGCTTGGCGGAGCTTTCGCTTCTCGGGGGTGTAGCCGCCCCAGAGTGGGTCCTTCATGTTGAACAGGATGTAGTAGACGGCGGACTGTTGCGCGCGTCGGAGCTCAATGCCCATTTCCTGCATTTTGGGTGAGAGCATGCCATTGCTCGCCATCGCCTGCTGGAAGTTGTTGGCATTTAGCGTGGTTTCGTCTAGGTAGCCTTGGAGGAAGAGATTCCAGCTGGATGTCGACTCACGGACCATGTCAAAGACGAGGGTGTCGGTGAGTGGGAGCTGCTTGCCCGCATCATCGAGGAGGCCAGCTTCGCGGTCGCCCGGGTCGCCTTCGGTCGGGTAGAGGTCCGGGGATGCGTTTTCATTGCGCTCAAGGACGAGGCGTTGTTTTGGGGTGTACGACGTTAGCTTGTACGCGCCGCAGCCCACGGGGTGACGCGCATATTCATCGTTGTAGTGCTCGACAGCCTCGCGTGCCTGCGGGGTCGTGTGGTGCATCGCCATGATGAAGCGGAGCTGTGGGTAGGGCCGCTTGAGGTGGATGCTAAAGGTGTACGGGTCACTTGGGTCGGCGGTTACGCCTGGAAATGGCTTGTCGTAGTTGGGATCAGCCATCCCCTTTCGGTCCTGACTGAACGCGGCGGCATATTCTTTCCACCCGATGACGTTGTCTTCGAACACGCCCGTAAGTGGGTAGCCGATTTTGGGGTCGGCCATGCGCTTCCAGGCGTAGATAAAGTCTGCGGCGGTGATGGCGCGGCCTTTGGAGTCTGGAAAGCAGACATCGTTTGAGAAGCGGAGATCTTTACGGACGGTGAATGTCCAGACCTCGCCGCCATCTGCGGTACGCGTGCGCTGCGGCTCTTTTGCGCCAAGGTTTAGGACCAAGCGGACGGGATTTTGCTGGAGGTAGTGGTAGCGGAAGTAGCTGGGCGTGATGACATCGAGGACATTCGATTCAACGGTTGTGAATGAAAATGTCGGGTCAAGCGACTTTGGATCTTCGCCAAAGTTTAGGTAGTGGACATTACGTTTCGACTCCCCTGCAGGGTACGGGTTGTTTGTACATCCGATATTGGAAATGGCCATGGCGGCGGCCAGTGCCGTGATGGCAACCGGGACCTTGATACGCAGCGTCATGCCGGTGATTATGGCATGGAATGAGGGGGCGCGGGGCTTCCGATGGCAAATTAGTCAGGTTTGGCCATCCGACAAGTAATGAAGGCGCACCTTGACATTAGAGCTTGTCTTGAACGCGTAAACCTAGTTGATGGTTATTACCGGAGACCCGCCGGCATCCCGGATGATGTCAGCTAGAAGCTCAGCCAAAACCCGCGTGCCGCTTGCGGTTTCGGGGGCCACAAAGCTGATACGGTCTGTGGATGCCTTGAATGTGTCATTCGTCCGCGTGGATGTCATTTTTCTCCAGACGTGGATGGACTGTGCGCCGCTTTGCGTAACCAGCTCGATGGAAAGGTTACGGCTATGTTTTGGCTGCACAATTCGGATGGTTTGGATGTCGCGGAGTGGCAGATTGACGCTGAACTGGACTTTTCCCTGACCGATGGCCGTATTGGATGTGATGACGGCTGCCCCCATGGCATCAAAGCGGTCTAGATCAACAGTGCTGGACCCTGTTGTCGATGTATGTGCGCGGTGGATGCCATCCGCGAGGTAGCGAAGCGTCTCCGCTTTCCAGGCAGGGTTTGTGAGCTTGTAGGAATCAGCTTCGGAACGCGTTGCTGGAAAGCGCAAGGTTGAGGCTGACAGGGCATGAGATAGAGACCCGATGCTAAGTTTGGTTAGATGGGAAGAAGCATTTCCACCGACCAACGTCAATAATGCAGCACCAATCACAATCGTGTTCATCTAAAGCTCCAGCGGCGTCCCTGCCACGCCATTCAAATCGGATTTACACTACATATTGTTGGCACCGAGATGGGCGTGCATTAGAGTCTGATGGTCACATAAATGAAAAAGTCTGCCAACTCGAGGGAGCTGGCAGACCCGACACCGTGAAGTCCGGCCGCTGGTTTCACAAGTGTCAATGTGAACTTATTGCGGGACGTAGCCACCGTTGGAGGATGGGTAGAACGGGTACATCCACATTTGGCGACGATCATCGATCACCGTGGTCTGCGACTGTACTTTCGAGTCTTGCTTGGACAGTTCGAACCACTTGACGTGTCCGTCGGCGAACGAGATGTTATCTCCGTTCTTGTGGCGCACACGAGGGCGAATTTTGTTATAGAAATCCGGCAGCTCTATCGTGGTATACACACATCCCCAAGAGGTTCCGTACGGTGGAACGGATCCCGAGTGGAAGTGCATGATTGTGCTCGCAGGAGCAACGACTGCAGCCTGATTCATTGGTGACAAGAATGTCGCGGAGCCATCCGGAGACCGTGCATAGTCGCCGAAAGGATAGGAGTCATCCGCACCAAGCCAGTAGTTATAAGCATAGTGATTGGTCATCCTGACACCATTTGCACCAGCGCAATCACCAGTTCCGGAAAACACCTTGTCCATGCTCGGGCACTGGAAGAGGTCACGGCTCTTGATGTAAGGAAGCAGGTTCAAAGACCATCCGTTGACATCCTTAACACCATTGCTCGTCAGACGGCCTTGTGCGCTAGCAGGTTGTCCAGCAACCCAAGCCTTTTCGATGGATCCACCGACAGGAACAAATGTCTCATCGTAGTCCTGAAGGTACATCATGTCAGCAAGCGTAATCTGCTTGAGGTTTGACAGACAGGTGCTCTGGCGCGCAGATTCTCGGGCCTGTGCGAAAACTGGGAACAGGATTGCTGCGAGGATAGCGATGATCGCGATCACAACCAGCAGTTCAATTAATGTGAATGCGTTGTTTCGTTTCATTTTAGTATGCCTTCCTAATGGTCATCTTGAGCGCCGGCTGAGCCGGTAGCCGGCTGAGTTGTTCCCATGCTTCCAGCAGGCATTTGTGCCTGAGGGGCCGGTTGTGCGCCCGGTGCCTGTGTTAGGCCATCGGATTCTGCACGTGTCGCGGTCGGCGCCGATGCAGCTGCATCTTCAGCTTTCTGTTTACACCCGGCGAACACTCCACCAATGACTGCAAAACAAAGGAGCGTGATTAATCTTTTTGACATGACTTCTCCTGAATGCTGATATCTGACAGAAAATCAGCCACCACAGGTTACTTCGTGGAAAAAAGACTGTGTTAATGAACAAATAAGACAACGAAAACTTAATATAGATGCATTACTTTTATTATTTGACTTAATATAGTCAGCACAACATGATTATTAAGGACTTACAATCAAGCCTTAATG
>JBEDDQ010000270.1:0-3256 GCA_041176185.1 Armatimonadota bacterium
GCGGCAGCGGTACGCGCCAACGAGCTGGGGCGGATTCCGGTTGTTATGTACCACGATGTCAATGACAAGGTCGGTAAGAACACCAAAATGAACCGGACCAAGGCATCGTTTGAGAAGGACCTCCAGCTGCTCCACGACAAGGGCTTCTATCCTGTGACGCTCCGTAGCGTTGTGGATGGCACCATGGATGTACCAGCCGGAAAGAGCCCTGTTGTCATCACATTTGATGATGCCCGGGAGTCGCAATTCCGTCTTGTTGAGTCATCCGAGTCGTACTCTGTTGATACCGAGAGTGCCTACGGGATGATTGAGAAGTTCTGTAAGGCAAATCCGGACTGGAAGCCTGTCGCAACATTTTTCGTGCTGCCAAAGTCTGAAAAGACACTTGAGCCATTCGGTCAGGTTGGCCTCGGCGGAGACAAGATCAAGTACCTCATGTCAAAGGGCTGTGAGATCGGTAACCATTCGCTTCGTCATAAGTCGTTTGCTCGGATGACAGCCAAGCAGCTGCAAGATGAGCTCTCCGGGGCACAAAAAGCTGTTCAGGCGTATGCATCCGATGTTCAAATCACCAGCCTCGCAAACCCTTATGGTGTCTATCCAAGGAACAAGGCTGATTGGAAGTTCCTCGCCAAGGGCACAGGCGTTGGTGGAGGCTACACCCACACCGCAGTCTGCCAGGCTGCCTGGCGCCCGACGGTTTCGCCGGCTGCAAAGGGCTTTAATCCACTGCGTATCGAGCGTATCACCCCGGAAGATCTCAAATTTGGCCTTGCTTACTGGGTCGGTGAGCTGACCAGCGGACGGATGACCCGTTTTGTCTCGGATGGCGATACTTCGGTGGTCTCGTACCCAAGTTCAGAAGCATCCAGTGCTGACAAAGCGGCAATCATTGCGCAGGGCAAGAAGCCTAACGCTTACGGCGGCTCTGGCGGAGCGGGTGGAAAGAAGATCCTCGGAGCGGGTGACAGCGGTGAGACCAGCACTGAAACGGCGGGTCCATCCAGTGCGCCTGCAGCAAGCAAGCCGATTACCGGTGCCGGGGGCTAGAAGCCCGCGTAGCGTCAGCGATACAATGCCCGCGTGAATCTGGACCAGCAAGTTGAGCTCCTTAAGCGCGGAGCATCCCTCATCGTTCCCGAAAATGGCCTGCGTGCCAAGCTCGAAAAGTCTGCCAAAACCGGCAAACCCCTTGTCGTAAAGCTTGGCCTCGACCCGACATCACCCGATATCCACCTCGGCTTTGCTGTCGTGCTACGCAAAATACGGCAATTCCAAGACCTTGGGCACCGCGTCACAATCATTATCGGGGACTACACGACGCTGATCGGGGATCCATCCGGCCGCTCCGCGACACGCCCGATGCTTACCGAAGAGCAGATCCGTGAAAATGCAGCTACCTACGTAGATCAGCTCTCTGTGATTCTTGATCGGTCCAAGACCGATATCCGCTTCAACAGCGAATGGCTTGGCAAGCTGTCCTTTGCTGATCTCGTTAAACTCACCAGTCGGATGACCGTGGCGCAGGTGCTCACGCGCGAGGACTTCCGCAAGCGCTGGGATGCCGGCGCGCCGATCTCTTTGCACGAGCTGCTCTACCCGCTCGCCCAAGGCTACGACTCGGTGGCTATCGAGGCAGACATCGAAATGGGTGGCCAAGACCAGACCTTTAACATCCTCACCGGACGTGACCTTCAGGCAGAAGTCGGACAAGATCAGCAGATTGGCTACTTTATGCCGTTGCTTGTCGGACTTGATGGCCAGAAGAAAATGTCCAAGTCGCTTGGCAACTATGTGGGTATAGCTGAGCCCGCGATTGATCAGTACAGCAAGGTGATGTCCCTTGCCGATGAGCTGATGGCGGACTGGTTCCTTCTCTGTACCGATGTCCCTGTCGAAGCGTATTCTGAGTGGCTGACTCCGGGAAGCAACCCGATGGAAGCAAAGCATAAGCTAGCGCATGCGATTGTCGAGATTTACCACGGTACCGATGCTGCAAATGCTGCATCCGAGCAGTGGAAAAAAGTCCACAGCGGGCGTCAGTTCCCGGATGATGCTCCTGAGCACACGGTGAGTACCAACCCGATTGCGCCAGTGGCGTTGTTGGTAGAGCTGGGTGTATGTGCATCCAATGGGGATGCCCGCCGCCTGGTCGAGCAGGGCGGTCTGTCGATAAACGGCGAGAAGCATACAGATGCAAAAGTTCTGGTAGATGTCACATCCGGTGATCAGCTCAAAGCGGGCAAAAAGCACTATTTCGTACTTCGGACAGCCTGACGTGGCGGAGGTAAACCCGCTTTCGGAAGCCACGACCCTCAGGGTTGGCGGGGTTCCCGGGGCGTGGTTAAAGGCGTCGGATGCTTCAGCTGCGCTGGCATCTCTCAGGCAAATCCGTACAGCGGGTCTGACGCCGTTTGTCCTTGGCGGCGGTAGCAACTGCGTTGTCTCGGATGACCCTGCTACCGTTGGCGTGCTCCAACTTCCTGGCGGAAACCCGGAAATCCTGTCTGATACGGATGGTCTTGTAGCTCTCCGCGTCCCTGCGGGTTTCTCGTGGGACTCCCTTGTCGATTGGGCTGTTAGCCGCAAGCTTCAGGGGATTGAGTGTCTTGCGGGTATCCCCGGACAGGTTGGGGCAACACCTATCCAAAATGTTGGTGCCTATGGCCAAGAGGTCGCTGCGGTTATCCAAGCGGTTACAGCCATCGATACGCAAACGGAAACGATAGTCACCATCGGTGTGGATGACTGTGGTTTTGCGTATCGCCACAGCCGCTTCAATAGCACTGATACCGGGCGCTTTATCATCACCGATGTCCAGTTTCGTCTGCATCAAGATGGAGAGCCTTGTCTGGCGTACCCGGAGGTGCGGCGTGCTGCTCTGGATGCAGGAGCGTGTGAGCTCTGGCATGTTGCTGACTTGGTGCGGGCGATTCGAAAACGTAAAGGGATGGTTGTCTCCCCGGATGATCCTGATAGCCGGAGTGCTGGGTCATTTTTCCGGAATCCGATTGTGGATGCTGTCGTTGCTGATCGAATCGTCTCCGATTTTCCTGACGATACGGTGCCCCGCTGGGATGTTGGCACAAGTGGAACATCAGTCAAGCTTTCTGCAGCATGGCTGATGGAGCGTGCAGGGTTGCACCGCGGGATGGAGCTGGCGCTAAACGTACGGCTTTCGACCAAGCATGTGCTGGCGTTGGTGACAGAGGATGGCGCAGCTGCATCCGGTGTCGTGGATGCGGCAATCAAGGTC
>JBEDDQ010000271.1:0-3171 GCA_041176185.1 Armatimonadota bacterium
CCGCATCGACATCCGGCCACGCAACAGCCGCACTCGTCTGAAGCAGCTCAATATGCCGCCAGCGCTTGCCAAACCGGACGAGCTGACGGCGAAGCGCTGTCTCAGCATCGAGGTCCGCCCACCGCGCCACGTTCACCAATGTAAACAGGACATCGCCGAGCTCAGACTCAAAACGCGCGTGTGCATCGGTATCGGATGGATTTGCAAGCAGCGCATCCCACTCCACTATCAGCTCGCCAAGCTCTTCACGGCACTTATCGCGAAGGTCTGTGGCATCGGGCCACTCAAAGCCAAGCTTTACAGTACGCTTGCTGACTTCGGCTGCGATGGACAACGATGGAAGCGCTTGTGAGATGCCATCCAAGGCGCTCGCTGCGCTCGCGACTCCCTTTTTAGCCTTCTCAACGGCCTTGATGGCATTCCAGTTTGCGAGGACAGCGTCTGCATCTTCAGCCTTGGCATCAGCAAAGATGTGCGGATGCCTGCGAATCATCTTCGTGCAAATGGCATCGGCGATATCGCCAAGGGTAAACATTCCGCTCTCGCGCCCAAGCTGCGCATGGAAGGCAATCTGGAGAAGAACATCACCAAGCTCATCCACGAGGGCATCCGTGTCATCGGAGTCGATAGCTTCCGCGACCTCATACGCCTCTTCGAGGAGATATTTACGAAGCGTCTGGTGGGACTGCTTAAGGTCCCAGGGACAGCCAGTATCAGGATCGCGAAGTCGAGCCATGATTTCACTCAGAGTGTTGACATCTGCCGGACGCTGCTCACGCGGAAGTGCCGGGACAAAGATCGATGTCAGGTGGTTGACAGGAATACGATCGATGCGTACCAGCGCGAGAGCATCTACACGTTCGAGGCCGGGGACGCCTGCGGCGGTGATGACCTTGACGGGCCAGTCATCCGGGAAGCCGGAATCGAGGAGAGCCAGCTTGACATCCGATGCGATTTCCTGATCATGCACTTGATACAGGAGGATTGGGCCATCTGTGCCAAGGTTTGGATCCGCATAAGGAAGTGCGGTTCGCAGGAGGTGGGCATCTACGACGTGGAGGTGGTCGACAACGGGAGCTTGGATGGCTTCAAGGCAGGCATCCACAAAGGATGGCGCCCCAACAATTTGGACCGCGACGTTTTCATCAGCGGCGCGTTCGAGGAGAATGCGGACTGTCGTTTCGCCGACGAGGGGGTGACCGGGGACAGCGTAGACAATATCGCCGCGTGTGGCGTGCGTACGGAGTACCCGCTCAACGATAGCATCGTAGGTTTCTTCGAAGGTGCGGCCGGTCTCGTATTCGTCATCAAGGGGGATGACGTTGCCTGCACCACGGGATGCAAAGTGTTCAGCGAGAGGGCCAGCTTCGGTACAAGGGTGCCGTTCGGTCCGAAGTAGAATCGGAAGCGCACTTGTTAAAAGCGTATGGGCCTTGGCTGGGAGCGCGTTAACATCCCCCGGACCAAGACCCACACAGTAAATCACGAAGGCTTACTTACCGGCTGGCGCACCAGCTGGTGCGCCGGCAGCTGGCATTCCGGCTGGAGCGCCCGTTGCCTGCAAAGGAGCCTGGATTTCGTTTGCCGTTTCCTTGATGCCACTCCAGACCGCGGATACGCCCGTGTCTTTGGTGTCAAAGGAAATCGTGCCCTTTTGCTTAAGAATCTGCGTACGGAGACCGACATTTGCCGGATCCATAGCCTTTTGTTGAATCAGACCAAGGCGAACAAATGCCATTTCCTGATCTGGTGGAAGGCTGAATGCCGGGATTTTCTTCTCAACACGAATCCATCCACGGAAGGACTGCGTTGGGCTGATGACCCAGTCAACAGGTCCAATAATGGTTCCTTCTGCAGCGGCTTCGACCTTGGAGGCGACGCTCTTCGGAATCGATGCGTTTGGAAGAACGCGGAGTCCAGAGGTCTGGACGAGCTCAGGGATGATGTTGAGCTGCTTTGCGGCAGCTTCATACTTCTTGGCATCCGTGCCAGCGGCCTTGACAACCGTCTCGGAGTCGCCCATATTCTTCGGGTCACGGAGGATCAGGCGGACCTGTGTACGCGGAGGAAGGGCCATCATGTCCTTCATCTTGGTGTACTGCATCTTGACTTCGTTCTCATTGAACTTAATCAACTTTGCAAAGACGTTGGCTTCCGCCAGCTGTCCGCGGATGTCATCCTTCATTTCGGCCGCAGTGATTCCCTGCTTTGCGAGCTGGGTGTCGTAAGTCTTGCCTGGGTTGATGTTCTCAAACCGTGCCTTTTGGGCATTGAAGAGCATATCGACATCGCCATCGGATGGTGTAACACCCATCTTGGCAGCTTCTGCCATGATGATGCGGTTGGAGACAATAAGGTCGACGACATATTGTTCGGTTGTCAGGGATGCGCCATTTGGAAGCGAGACGGGTTGTCGCTCAAGCTTCTTGATGTATTCATCCTTGGAGACTTGCTGTCCACCGACGGTGAAGTACGCAGACTCGCCGCCACATCCTGCTAGGGCGAGGGCCGCAAACGCAGCTCCTGCGGCTACAAACGTGACACTGCTGTTCATGGAACGCTTCAAGGGGATTCTCCTCACATTAACGGTGTGTTCGGTCACACCACACATCTGGTACTGCAATTACCTTACCAATCTGCCATTGAGTTCCAAATTAGTAAACATATGCAGCAGTAATCCAACCGTGTCAGGATACAGCCGATATCGGAGAGACACCAACGCTCGATGTAGTGGGACGCCTTGCCCTAAACGTGTAGACGCTTCCAGTGCCCACGCTGATACATCCAGGCAACAACAAGTCCCTGCAGCATTGTCGAAAGTGTCATCGCCCACCAGCATCCACTCGTTCCGAACATCACCAAAAACACATACGCAAGTGGCAGGCGCACACCAAAGTTGGTGATGGCAACCGCGATTGTTGGGTCACGTGTATCGCCAGCGCCCTGAAGGGCTCCGGAGAGGACCATCCCGACCGCAAGAAATGGCTCACTGATTAGGGCGATTTTGAGGTAAGTGACAACCATATTGATGAGTGCGGTACGGTCGACACCCGTTGCGAACTGTTCTGCAAATGGTCGTGCGAGGAGAACAAAGACGATGCCCATCACGGACATCACCCCAACCGCCTGCCAGGTCGCCACCCAACCGGCAGCCGTCGCGCGCTTCGCGTT
>JBEDDQ010000272.1:0-3336 GCA_041176185.1 Armatimonadota bacterium
CGCCAGATTCAATACAAAAAAATGGTCTCTGAGATAATACTTGGGGGCTTTTGTCGGTTGACCGCTACAAGACAGCGTTCGTCAGATACATCTGTTTGACGGATGCATGACAGAGTAGAGAGGCTACTTTTGAATATGCTGGGATAGCCGCTGATAGACGCTTACGCGCAGCATAACTACCGCAATCGCGGCTCCGAATACGGATGGTCGTGACACACTGACATAGCATCGTTGAGCACACGGCTATGCACTTACCGAGCTTCCAGTACTGCTTGGCGACAACTATGGTGTCGCTCTCGGCATCAACAATTCCGGCACGATTATCGGTACATCGGCTTACGGAATTCCAGAAACATGGGAAATCGGTGCGGGTCAATATGTCGTTCGGAACAACAACATCCCGACGCCTCTCGCAGCCCTCCTCGATCCTGTGACGACATCCGGATGGCAAATTACGGCACTGATGGGAATCAACAATAAGGGGCAGATCGTTGTTAACATCTCCAATGGTGTTGTGCAGCGCGCCTGAGTCCTGACGCCGACCCCGTAGTAAAGTAGGATCGCTGGCATCGGTACTCTCCGCCGGTGCCAGCAGTTCCATAGTTCGGTTTTGAACGGTAAGTTACCGGCCGCGTTTTGTAAGCCAGCAAACCTTTGCAGAGTCGCCCTTCTTACCAACGACAATCGCATTCTGGGTGAACTTCCGACCAAGCTTCATTGCCTTGTCACGCCCGATGCCGATAACCAACACAGACTTCTCCGCTGGCCACCCTTCGCTCATGCCATCTCCCTCGAAGAAGACCAGACCTTTACGCATCAACAGCCGGCATAGCTCAACATGGGCTGCCTCGTTGATGGCATCCGACATCGGGATGCTCCCCGGGTTATACGCGGTGATAAATGCCCACCGCTTTGCACGAAACGCTGTTAACACATTGTCCAACAGGTAGTTACGGCGACCCGGACGAATCAGTAAAATGCCATCCGGTGTCGTCGCGGAATACACAGTCCCCTGATATTCCGCGTCTAAGCGCTTGAACTCACTCTTTGTCATTCGTACCCTCCGTGACGAAACACCACAAACAAGGTTAGAATCGCCCATGCGAATCAAGCCATTTCTCATCCTATCCGCCATCTTGTCGGTCTGCTCCACAGGGAATTCCGCCAGAGGGCAGAACCCGCCACGCCTTTACAACGAACCCGTTTCGAAGTCAAACCCTCTTCGAAGCGAGCAGGCTCGCGAGCTGGAAGGCTATATTGCCACACTCCGAAAAGACACATCCCGTCTAGCGGCACTCCTCAAGCCCGACTATAGCTCCCCCAAAGCCTTCGACCGCTCAACGGACTCCTACCGTAAGGCCTTCGCCGCATCCATTGGCTACCCGCCACCCGGGCAGCCCTCCGCAACCGACAAGCCACGGTTTGAACTCCTCGCAACGGATGACATCGCGACCTACCATCGCGTCCACATCCCCGTCCTCCCGGGAGTCAATGCGGAAGGTATCTACGCCGTTCCGCTGAAAGCTAAAGGAAAGCTTCCGCTCATCATCTCGATGCACGGTGGGGGAGGCTCACCCGAGGTTGCCTTGTTCAACGGCGGTGGTAACTACCACAACATGGTCCGCGGAGCGCTGACCGAAGGCTACGCAGTCTTCGCACCGCAGCATCTCTTTCAGGCAGAAGGGTTCCCCGGAGATATCCGCAACCGCATCGATGCACGCCTTCGCCTTCTCGGAACCAGCATCACCGCTGTCGAAACTTGGAAGATCACCAAGAGTCTGGACACACTCACGAAGCGACCTGAAATCGATGGCAAACGTATCGGGATGGTTGGTCTCTCCTACGGCGGCTTCTATGCCTTAATGGCTCCAGCCTTCGATAAGCGCATTAAGGTGACTGCATCCAGCTGCTACTACGGTGTCCAGGAGTGGCGCCACCTAAAATCCGAGCTTGGCCTGCCGAGCGACTTCATCCACATGGATCGCATCAGCCTGTTTCAAGACTCTGACATTGCAGCATTGATCTGCCCCCGTGCGCTTCATTTGCAGGCGGGCAAGGATGATGATGATGACCACCGTGATGGCGGTATTCTCCTCGCTCCAAAATCAAAGTCCTATTACACCAAGCTTGGCATCGAAGACAAGTTTGAGTTCACTGTCTTCGATGGCGGGCATGAGTGGCGGGATGATATCGCGTGGGCGTTCATCCGCAAACATCTCTAGGGATAGAATTATATGGATGTCCGATTTAGCCACTGAGCTTTGCGATAATCGCATCCGGATCGTACACACATCCGCCCCACAGGCCGCCGCTTGCATTCTGCAACGCTGCCCAAAGGCGGGTGTCATCCGGCAAGTTAGGATCGGCCTTCAGGTCGGTGCGCACCGGACGCTCCGCCAGCTCACGGTCGCCATCCGCTTCCGTGCCCGGCGTTTCTCCCGAGCCAAGGAATGTCACACTTGCATCCAGATTGACACGGTCCACCGTAATCTGAATCCAGTCTCCATCCACAATCTTGCCGATCGGACCACCCGCAAGCGCCTCGGGGCCGACGTGACCAATACACGCTCCCGTCGAAACGCCGGAAAAGCGTGCATCCGTGATCAGAGAGACCTGATTGCCCCACGGGGTATGCTTGAGAGCAGATGTAATCTGATACGTCTCTTCCATCCCGCTGCCCATTGGGCCACGGCAGATCAAGACAATGATGTCACCTGCCACCACATTGCGCTCCGACTGGCCCTTGACCGCCGCAATCGCATCCTTTTCACTCGTATAAACCTTTGCCCGCCCGGTGTGGCGGAAAGTACCATCCGCATCGACGCGCTTGGCATCAATACTTGTCGCCTTGATGACACTGCCCTGAGGAGCGATATTGCCCATCGGGAAACAGACGGTACTAGTAAGACCCTTCGCCCGGGCGCCATTTGGATCCGAGATGACATCGGATGCATCCACGCCATCCATTTCAAAGAGACGCTCCTTCAGCGCGGCACGCCGGTCGCTCTTCTCCCAAATCTCAAGGTTGTCGCCGAGGCGATTTCCGTTGATCGTCAGCGCATCGAGGTCAAGCAGACCAAGGTTTCGCAAATGTAGCTGCACTTCAGGGACACCGCCCGCGAGATACATCCGGACCGTAGGGTGGTTTGTCGGGCCATTCGGAAGCACATCCACGAGGCGGGGGACGGAACGGTTGACCGCTACCCAGTCATTCACCGTCGGCCGCCGGATTCCCGCGGCGTGTGCTATCGCCGGAATATGGAGCAACAAATTCGTGGAGCCACCGCACGCTGCGTGCACCAACATCGCGTTTCGCAGAGCGGCATCCGTTAGAAT
>JBEDDQ010000273.1:0-12206 GCA_041176185.1 Armatimonadota bacterium
GTTTTGGACATTCGTCCAATACGACTACTTCGTGTCCTTAGGAATCAAGACGGTGTCGATGACGTGGATGACCCCATTGCTCGGAGGCCACCTTGTCTCCCAATGTGTAAGCCAATTGTTGCGCACTGGAGAAAATAAAGAAACCCCCGCCGATATACACCGGTGGGGGCTTGTTTTGGACATTCGTCCAGTAAGACTACTTCTTGGTCTTAGGAATCAAGACGGTGTCGATGACATGGATGACGCCATTGCTAGCTTCGATGTCGGTCTTGACAACGTTAGAATCGTTAACTTTGACGCCCTTCTTGGTGCCAATCTTAACTTCTGCACCGTTGACGGTCTTGACCTTGGTGCCATCCTTGAGCTTTACAACGTCTGCTGCCATCACCTTGCCAGCAACAACGTGGTATGTCAAAATTGCTGTGAGGGCCTTCTTGTCTTTGAGGAGCGCTTCGAGGGTTGCCTTTGGAAGCTTTGCAAATGCCGCATTTGTTGGTGCGAATACGGTGAATGGGCCTTCACCCTGAAGGGTCTCAACAAGTCCAGCAGCCTTGACTGCGGTGACGAGGGTCGAGAAATCCTTGTTTCCAGCGGCGATTCCAACGATATCTTCTGCCTTTGCAGCCGTCGACGAAACTGCGAGCAACAAGCCAGCGATTACAGCAGTAAACAATTTCATAGTTTTCATCATCCTGTTCCAAACATTTTGCCGCTTCCGCGGCTTTCCATCACCAATAACCACCGTACGCTGTATAGCGTTCCAAGTATTTTGACCTTGGGATAAGATGGAATTCAAATGAATAATGTCGACCTCGATTGCAAAGGACTAAACTGTCCGATGCCCATCGTCAAGATTTCCCGCGCCATGAAAGAGCTGCAAACGGGTGTGACCCTCACAGTAACGGCATCAGATCCTTCGTTCAAAGCGGATGTCGAAGCATGGGTTCGGAAAATGAACCAAAAGCTGACATCCTTCACCGACACCGATGGCATCCAAACAGCCGTTATTGAAAAAGTCAACTGATATGAGCGATAACATCACCATCTCACAATCCGAGCTAATCGCGCTTGTTAATCAGCTCGTTGATCAGAAGGTCAATGCACGCCTCGCGGATGTTGAAGCATCCCTCAAATCCATCCAGGGAACCGTTGGCACACTGTCCGAAAACTGCCCGGAAGACCGCGCCACCCTCGTAGTCTTCAGCGGGGAAATGGATACACTCTTCGCGGCATTCACTATCGCCGTAGGTGCAGCATCGATGGGGATGGAAGTCTCGATGTTCTTTACCTTCTGGGGACTCACTGCCCTGCGGAAAGACAAGACCTTTTCTGGAAAGGCCATCGGTGAAAAGATGGTCGCGATGATGCTGCCGAATGGTCCGCATGCGGTACCCACCAGCCGGATGAATATGGCTGGCATGGGACCGCTGTTCTTCAAGTACCTAATGGCACAGCGTAACATCGAATCCCTTCCTAACATGATTGCACTCGCCCAAGAGCTGGGCATCAAATTGATTGCATGCGAAATGTCGATGGGGGTAATGGGTGTAACCCGCGCTGAGCTCCTCGATGACATCGATTATGGTGGAGTCGCGACCTACCTCGGTGATGCAGCCAAGTCGAAAATCACTCTGTTCGTTTAGGAACTTTCCCACCCAATGGATGCATCATCAACCGTACAGGAACCCGACCTCCAAATCATTATTTCAAGCGGCACAGGCAATGTCCACCAAGTTGTCCTCGGCTTCTCGGCCGCACTCGCTGCAGCACAAATGGGCACGCAAGTAACGGTCGTCTTCTCAATGCTCGGAGCACATTGGGCAAGCGATTCCGTTGGGCATGATAACCCGGTACCCGGATTTCCATCCATCGCTGAGCTCAAAGACCTGCTTACAGAATCAGGTGTGATCTTGGAAGCGTGCAGTACCTGCATCGAGAATTACTGCCCCGTCCCGCTTGGCACAGATGGGAAACGCATCCTGCCAGCGAAGATCACCCGGGTTGGCCTTGGCCTCATCGCTAGCCGGATGGCAACTGTGAACACAGTGGTCTTTTAGCTCGAATGTCTGAACTCCGGGACAACGCAACCCTTCAAGCTGAACTCGAAGCCCTTCGGGTTGAAAATGGTGTGCTACGAAAGCAAGTCGAATCGCTGGCGGATGCCAACGTCTATGCCGCGATGCTGGTTGCAGAGCTCGAAGAAGCCCGTGAACGTGAAGACAGCCTTGTCAAACGCGGCGAAGAGCTTGACCTCCAGCGCCGCCTCGATAGCATCCTTCAGGAGGAACGCCGGGAGGATTTCCTTTGGCAACGGGTTGCCGCTGAGCTTGAAGCCACCGATGGCCTTGCTCTCACCGGTGCAATTCAAATCCGATCGACTGAGACCGGTGATTCAAGTGAAACCGCGGGTAACCCCGATGAACAACCTACTGGGCACGAGATTGATGTTCGTATCATCTCCATCCCTGTCACCTCATCCGGACGAACGTTTGGCGAGCTTCTCCTGACCGTCAAGGAAACAGAATCACAGTGGACCGCACGCTGGATGTCATTTCTAACTTCTGTTGGCAGCCAGATCGGTATGGCCCTGCAACGCCTGCGCGCAGAGCATGACAATGAGCGGATGAATGCTGAGCTCATTACGGCACGGGATGAAGCTCTCGAGGCCAGTCGAACAAAAACTGCCTTCCTTGCAAACATGAGCCATGAGCTGCGAACCCCGATGAACGCTATCATCGGCTATAGCGAAATGCTGATCGAAGAGGCTGCTGACCTAAAACCAGAAGACTTTGTGCCAGACCTAGAGAAAGTCCGGGCTGCTGGTAAACACCTCCTCGCGCTCATCAATGACATCCTCGATCTCTCCAAAATCGAAGCTGGCAAAATGACGCTCTTTATGGAGTCGTTTTCAATCCGCAGCACTATTGATGATGTCATCGCGATGATTCAGCCGCTCATCAGCCGTAACAACAACACACTGGTGGTGACGTGCCCGGATGGAATCGGGATGATGGTTGCCGACGTTGTTAAGGTCCGGCAGACCCTCTTCAACCTGCTTAGTAATGCGTGTAAATTCACAGATGGTGGCGCAATACGGCTTGATATATCGACGACCGTTCGAAGTGGCATAGAGCAGATTGTGATGGCGGTGACCGATAGCGGAATCGGGATGACCCAAGATCAAATGGGGCGCCTCTTCCAAGCTTTTGTGCAGGCTGATTCATCCACGACGCGTAAGTACGGAGGAACCGGTCTCGGACTGACCATCTCACGCAAGTTCTGCCAGATGATGGGTGGAGACATCCGGGTCGCCAGCCAGCTCGGCCAAGGTAGCACCTTTACCATTGAGTTGCCACGTATTGTCCAATGCGATGTGGATGGCACTCCTTTCACCAGTACGTTGTCGACGCCTGTCGAAGGGATCACACAGCAGGCCGGTATCCATGGTACCCGTGGGACGATTCTGGCCATCGATGACAATATCGAAGCCCTTGATCTCATCCAGCGCTCCCTTAGCCGGGATGGCTATCGCGTCGTGACTTGCAGCAGCGGTGAAGCAGGCATCGTCCTTGCCCGTACTGTGAAGCCGGATGTCATTACCCTTGATGTCATGATGCCTCAGATGAACGGCTGGCAGGTTCTTGCGGCACTGAAAGCCGATACAGAGCTCGCGGAGATTCCGGTTGTCCTGCTCTCTGTTGTGGAAAACAAGGAAATCGGGATGGCGCTTGGAGCGACAGATTGTCTCACCAAGCCTATCGATTGGAATCGCCTTGATACGCTGCTGGAACGCCTCACGGAATCCGAGACGCCTGCGCCAATTCTCGTCGTTGAAGATGACACAGCAAGCAGTGAGCTTGTTCGCCGCCTGCTTGAGCGGGATGGCTGGACCGTCGATGTGGCAGCAAACGGCGAGGATGCCCTTCGGCAAGTCCGTCAGCGTCGTCCGGCGCTGGTGGTTCTCGATTTGATGATGCCGGTGATGGACGGATTTACCTTCTCTGATCAGCTGCGGGCTGAGCCGGGCTGCGAAGATATCCCTGTCGTTGTGCTGACGAGCAAGTCCTTAACGCCGGATGACCATAAACGGCTGAATGGCCATGTCGCTGACATCCTCACCAAGGGAGCCTATCAGCGTGGCGACTTGCTCCAGCTTGTGCGGAAACTAACGGTTGCGTCGGATGAGAATCCCCCGCATCTACCAGAGCTTTCTAGCTAGCCGTTCGCATTGCAATTGGCAAAGAATAAACGACTAAACGTCGGCCTAAACGGAGCCTTTACCCCGTGCAAGTAACTGTAACTCTGCGTTATCTGGTCGGTCCATGTGCGGACAGCAGGTGTTATGGACTGGAAAGAGCTTGCCAGGGTTGAGAAGACCCGCAGGATTGAAGACATCCCGGATACGTTTTTGCAGCTCAAGGTCTTCCGCTGTAAAGACCATCCCCATAAACTCTTGCTTCTCCAGGCCGATGCCATGTTCACCTGTAAGGGTTCCGCCGGCATTTACGCAGGCACGCAAAATGTCACCACCTGCGGCAAGGACACGCTTGACTTCATCCTTGTCACGCTCATCAAAGAGCACGACAGGATGCAGGTTGCCATCCCCTGCGTGGAAAACATTTGCGATACGCAGGTTATGCTTGGCGGCTATCGCCTCAATCTTCTCGAGGATTTCCGGGAGCTTGGTGCGCGGTACGACGCCATCCTGTGTTGCATGACTTGGGGCCAACCTGCCAAGCGCACCGACAGCCTTCTTACGCGCTGTCCAGAGCTTTGCGCGTGTTGCAGCATCGGATGCAACCTCAACACGCACGACTCCGCCATCCATACACAGCTGCTCGACCTTGGTCGTCAGGCGGTCCAACCCGGCTTCCGGGCCATCCATTTCGATCAGCAGGACCGCACCGGCATCGGTGGGCAGGCCCAAGTGATAGCTCTCCTCAACAACCCGCAAAATGGTCTGGTCAATCATTTCAAGCGCGGCTGGAATAATGCCTGCGGCAATAATGCTGGAGATAATCTTCGTCGCGACGGCAACGCTGGGACAGACGGCAAGCAGTGTCCGAATCGCTTCCGGAGCACGCACAATCTTGACGACAACTTCGGTTACGATTGCGATGGTACCTTCGGAGCCGCAAATGATTCCAAGGATGTCAAGGCCTGGCTCGCTTGCATCGATTTTGACGATCTCACCAGATGCCAAAACCACCGTCGCGCCCAGAATATGATTGGCTGTGACGCCGTATTTCAGGGTATGCGGACCCCCTGCGTTGTTCGCAAGGTTCCCCCCAACGGTACTTGCTCCCTGCGATGACGGATCGGGTGCATACAAAAATCCACTCGGAGCCACGGCTTTGGTAAGCGTTGTATTGACCACACCGGCTTCCGCGTGTACACGCCGGTTTGGAATATCCACCTTGAGAATTCGGTTCATCCGTGACAGACACAGCAAAACCATGTTCTCTCGGGCCATCGCACCACCGGCAAGACCCGTGCCCGCGCCACGAGGGACGATAGGCACTCCGTGGGTTACACAAAGCTTGACAACTGCCGCGACCTGCTCGGTACTGTTTGGTAGCACAATCGCGCCCGGAGGGGCTTTCTCCAGCGTATAGGCATCGGATGCATACGCATGGCGTTGCGCATCGCTTGTTCGCAAGCCATCATCAGTGACGATGCTGCGGAGCTGCTGGAGAAATCCCGGGTCTAGCATGCAGATTTACTTCTTTTCAGCCAAACGGCCTTCGGCGAGCTTGAGCAACCTCGCTGCACGCTTGTTGCCTGGATCAAGCTCCATAGCCTTCTTTGCATCTTTTACGACTGCGGTAAAGCGAATCTTGAGGCCAGCCTTGTCATCATTTACGTGGCGGCTCGCACGGGCAACGTATGCCGCTGCTGCTTTTGCATTATCCTTGGATGCTTCAGCATCCTTGATGTTCTTGTCTTCATCAGGCGTCGGTGCAAGAGGCGCATCGGCATCAGGGGTGGCTGGAGGACCGGGTGCTCCACGCGGCGCTTCTGCTGCAGGTGCAGGCTTGTCGTTGCCACCGGGCTCAGGAGCTCCCGGATTGGCAGGTGGAGTAGGAGTGGTTGCAGGTGCATTCGCAGCGGTAGGGGCTTGCATGGTCGTCTCGACACCAGCATTACAACCCGTCAGGAGGGCGAGGGCTGCTACGGAAGCGAGCAAAGTTATTCGAAATTTCATGGAAATCGTCTCCAAATCTATGCCACATTCTAGCATTTGTTGACTCATTGAAGATGGCAGATTGGCCGTGACGTGCATCTAGCCTACGATTGCGTATCAACCGTTCTGTCTGTACCAACACAGCATAGGACAGCCCTGCATAAACCGAGGTAAGGTTGATGTATGCAAAGCACATCCCAGTCATCACCTGTCTGCGCCATCGATATCGGGTCAAACTCCGTCAAAATGGTCATTGGGGATACGAGTGGCATCCTCTGTGAAGAAGTCGTTCAGACACGCCTCGGGATTGGAATGGATGGTGGATCAGAGCTGAGCGCGGATGCGATCAGCCACACGGAAGCCGCATTGGCATCCTTTGCCGTACTTGCCACGCACTATGGGGCTACGCACCGTGTTGCGGTCGCGACGAGTGCGCTTCGGGATGCATCCAATGCCGATGTAGCAATCACCCGCTTCAGTGCTGCGCTTGGGGGTACAGCGAGGGTCATCGGCGGGGATGAAGAAGCAGCCCTTGTTTTTGCTGCCGCATCCATGGACCCGGAGTTCAGCCGCTTTATTGATGGCACAGTTGTCGCGACAGATGTCGGCGGGGGGTCGACAGAAGTCGTCGTTGGAGAAGGCGGGCGGATGTCCTTTCACACCAGTCTGCAGCTTGGTGCGGTGCGCCTCTCAGACAGGCATGGGATGTTAGGGGATGCGGCTATTTCTGCTGATCAGCTGGCTGCGCTGGATGCCGATATCGCTGGAGTGTGCAGTGGCCTCCCGGAGGTCCCGCCGGACACGGTGGTGATCTCAAGTGGGGGAACGGCTGCCAATCTCGGCGGAGCAGTGCTCAAAGGGAAAAAGCACAGAATGCACGGGATGCTGATTGATATTAATGATCTACAAAAGCTGCGTGAACGTCTCGCTGCGCTGCCACTTTCAGAGCGTCGGGAGTTTCCAGGTATCAATCCCCGCCGCGCGGATGTCATTGTTGCAGGCTTGTCGGTCCAGCTTGGCGTGATGCGTGTCCTCGGTTGCCGAAGCCTCCTCCTGTCGCTTCGGGGCCTGCGTTATGGCTTGCTCTGGTCTCTGTTGGCTGAGCAGGCGGAGGGCTAGTGTTTAGCTGCGGGCACTGCGCTTGACGGCCGCGAGGGCCTCATCCCAGCGCGCATGCGTAGACCAGCGGTGAAGTCGCATCATGTCACGGGAGAGCTCGGCAACTCCATGGTCTTCTGTAAGCCCATAAGTAAACCCAGCACCCAAGGCATCATCGATAACGCGCGCATCGTACTTACCGCTTGGGTAGGTAATTCCCACCGGAGGTGTGGCGATGTGCTTTGCATAAGCCTTACGTGCCCGGTCAAAGTCTTGCAGGCGCTTAGTTTTCGTGAGTTTTCGGAGGTCTGGGGGGTGCGATGCAGTCTGATTGACCAGCTCAACGTTTCCGGTCGCCACGAGATCAGTGAGTTCTTTCCAGGAGTGATGCGGCTTACTGGTGCGCACCCCCACATAATCGGTGTGTGCTGACAGGACACAGGACCAGCCAAACTCTCGCAGGATTGGAATGCCAAATGTACTGATGCCCGATGTATTGTCATCAAAGCAGAGCACAGTGGCGCCCGGAGGTGGAGGGTTCTTCCCGGTTGACATCCACTGGATTGCTGCTCTAAGGGGAATGACCTGTGCTCCCGCTTGCTTCAGCTGTGTGCATTGCTGCCGGAATTGCTTGGCGGTCGTGTCAAACCAGACCAGGCGGTCGCGTTCGGTGCCAATGATGTCATGCCAAACCAGGATGTTGACCCGCGGAGACTTTCGGGTGGCGGCGTGTATTGGAAGTGGATGGAGGGTCATGCGTTATTCATCACTTTCTGGCGTTTCGAGCCAATCCAAGTCATCGGATGCATCCACTCTCTGCCAGGCACCACGAATCGCACTGTAGTTGAAGCCCCTACGTGCTAGATAGGCTGACATCTTCTGACGTTCTTCACGATCTGTGGGAATGGGCTTACTGCCAATTCGCCTTCGTAATGTGTTTGCTGCGGCATCGGTGTCGATGTCATCCGTGCGTTCGGCAAGGACAGGCGCCGGGTCGATGCCTTTTCTGCGCAGCTCCATTCCTAGTAGCATTTTCCCTCGTGTCGTACCTCGCCGTTCTACAAAGCGCTCAGCGTAGTCGCTATCGGAGATGATTCCTGAGCGGGTGAGGCGTTCGATGATACGTGCGCACTGTGCTTCATCTGCGCCGCGGCGTGCCAGCTTGCGGGAGATTTCTGTGGATGTCTGATCCCGGGCACCGAGCGAGCGGAGGGTGTATTCAAACAGCTTCTGGTCATCCAGTGGTTGGTTATCCATAAGGCTTTCGTGTTAAACAAGACAAGCCCGGCGGTCCGCCGGGCTTGAGAGGTTGATGGGTTACGACTAGTTGTCGCGGCGGCGGAGGCGGCGTGCAACGATGCCGATTCCGATTGGTGCAACAGAGAGCAATGCGAATGTGGATGGCTCTGGTGCAACAAAGTTGTTCACAACGAGGTCGAGACGGGTGTTGCCATCTCCAGGTGTACCAGATCCAGAGAATCCGAAAATGTACTGGTCATTGATGTTGTCAGTAACATCGAATGAGCCTCCGAAGGCAATCTGGCTACCAGCTGCACTGTTGATTGCTGCCAAGCCATTTGCATTGAGGTTGAACTTTATCGTTGAATTGTTGCCTGGGTTGCTTACGAACGTAATACTTCCGTAATCAACGCCACCACGCAGGTCATTGTAGACGGATGTAAGTCCGGTGCCGCCTCCACGCAATGTATTGATATCTGTTGCAATGCTGGAGATCGTAAAGGTTCGACCAGCCATTCCAAGAGCGTTAGGTGTGGATGTGCCACCATTGTAGATATTTAAGACTGCACTCGTATACGTATCGGTACCGGAGAGCGTAGGAATATCAAAAACAAAGAAACTTCTGAACTCTTGACCTTCAAAGCTGTCAAAACCGGAGATGTATGAGTCGTTGGATGCCGAGTGATCACCGACTGAAGAATACGATCCACGGTCCACGGAGTTGCTAAAGAGCAGCTGTGCATTCGCTGCAGAAACGGTCAGTCCGAGCACTGTAAGTGCAATTGCACTGCGGACTCCGAATTCCATAAATTTGTTCATTTCCATCAACCTCTTAGTCTCACCAATTCAACAGACACACTATCAGTATCAACCCGACAGAAATACTGTCCCCACTCTACACCGGGTCATCCTCGTTTGGCAAATTGAAAATGGGTTTAATTGGTGCGTCAGCGGGATTATCTATATGCATAAATGCATACCCTTTGTGATGGTTATTCAAAACTGAATCGGAGTGTGAAGAACATCATTCATACACCAAATTAGTAGTTACGGCAGCATAATGATTGGCATCATGGCGCTTTCTCAAATGGCCGTTCTTGTGATCGATGTCCAGCGTTACTACACCGAGTCGACATCTCCGCTAGTTACGTTTACCGAGGCACTTTACCCAGGCGGTACCCGTTATCTTCATGAGCGAATGAATACCGTCGTAATCCCAAACATTGCAAGTATCCAGGCATCCGCACGGGGCTTGGACATCCCCATTTTCTATGTAAGACTCTGCGGAACCGCGCCTGACCGCAGTGATTTGCACAGCAATTTTCAGGAATTCGATCAGCATGCCTCCTCGGCAGCTGGGATACATGTTTATCCTCTCGCATCCGAACCAATGGCCGATGTCGATCTTCGTATCGCACGCCTGCCTTGCGATACCGTCATCGATAAAACTGGCTACAGCGCCTTTCACGGTACCGGCTTGCACCAGCTTCTGAAAACCCGCGGCATTAGCCAGCTTGTGATCACTGGCCTTACGACCAGCCAATGTGTAAACTCAACGGCCCGTGCCGCAGCGGATTATGGCTATAAGACGCTGATGGTTGAGGATGCGCAGGCAGACTACGACCGGCGGGATCATCAGGCAGCTCTCTATGCAAGTGAGCCTATTACGGGACGTGCTATCTCAACATCCGATGTACTTGCACTAATTTCATCGGATACAGAACTCTTCTAAAGCGCTGGATTTCCACATCAAAAAAACAAATCCCCTCACCCATAGTTCGCACGAGGGGGGATGCTAAGTCCGCGACTACTTCTTGATGTTGTAGAAGCTTGCAAGGCCATCGTAGCGAGCGGTGGCGCCCAACTGCTCTTCGATGCGAAGCAGCTGGTTGTACTTTGCGACCCGGTCCGAACGGCTAGGCGCGCCGGTCTTGATCTGACCACAGTTTGTTGCAACCGCGAGGTCAGCAATCGTCACATCCTCGGTCTCACCCGAGCGGTGCGACAGGATCGCCGTGTAGCCTGCACGCTTTGCCATCTCGATGGATTCCAATGTCTCAGTCAGTGTACCAATCTGGTTGACCTTGACGAGGATGGAGTTACCGAGGCCACGTGCGATGCCATCGGACAGGCGCTTGGTGTTGGTGACGAACAGGTCATCACCGACGAGCTGAACCTTGCCGCCAAGAGCATCGGTGAGCATCTTCCAGCCCTCGAAGTCATCCTCAGCCATGCCATCTTCAATCGAGATGATTGGATAGTTCGCCGCGAGGTCTGCCCAGAAAGCGACCATTTCATCACGCGTCTTCATGATGTCGGACTTCCAGAAGTAGTAGCTACCCTCTGCGCCCTTATGCTTTGCTTCTTCGTAGAGCTCAGTCGTTGCAGGGTCCATTGCAATCTGGATCTGGTCGCCAGGGGTGTAGCCAGCCTTTGCAATCGCTTCCATGATGACATCCAGGGCTTCCTGGTTGCTCTTAAGGTTTGGTGCGTAGCCACCTTCATCTCCAACCGCCGTGCTGTAGCCC
This sequence comes from Armatimonadota bacterium, assembly GCA_041176185.1. Taxonomy (GTDB): domain Bacteria; phylum Armatimonadota; class Armatimonadia; order Armatimonadales; family Armatimonadaceae; genus CAIRTT01. The sequence continues at coordinate 11,050 of JBEDDQ010000273.1, forward strand.
TTGCCCTTAAGGACAGACTTCAGTGCGTGGAAGATTTCTGTTCCCCAGCGCAGGCCTTCGGAGAATGTCTCAGCACCGACAGGCATGACCATAAACTCTTGGAGGTCGACCGAGTTGTCAGCATGCTTACCACCGTTGATGATGTTCATCATCGGGACTGGAAGCTGACGAGCGCTTACACCACCAACGTAGCGGTAGAGTGGGAGGCCGACTTCTTCAGCCGCTGCCTTTGCAACTGCGAGAGAAACGCCAAGGATTGCATTCGCGCCGAAGTTCGCCTTGTTATGGGTGCCATCGAGCTCGAGAAGGAGGTGGTCGATAGCGGTCTGCTCAACGGCATCCATGTCGATCAGCTCAGGTGCGATGTCCTCATTGACGTGGTCTACAGCCTTCTGAACACCCTTGCCAAGGTAGCGGGACTTGTCGCCATCACGGAGCTCGACCGCTTCGTGTGCACCAGTGGATGCGCCACTTGGAACCGCTGCACGTCCGATGACGCCGCTCTCGAGGTAGACATCCACCTCAACGGTTGGGTTGCCGCGGGAATCAAGGATCTGCCGGGCTTGAATGGAATCAATGGTACTCATATATGGACCTTCTTTATGACGCTTAACCGTTGCTTTTCAATACGTGATGCGCCAGAAAATGGGGCTTTTGCAGCCTGCGAATTATACCGTGGAGGGGCTACACGAGGTTAAGAGCGCAGCCAGACCTCCATTGGCATGGGTTATTGTGGCGTTGGCACGCCATCCACTGCGACATGCGCCGCCGCAGCCCGTGCCCGCTCCCGAAGCGCATTCACATCGTCGCCCACCGCACCATACGTGAGGACAACTCCCATCCGGCGGTACTTCCGCGTGGATGGCTTTCCAAATAACCGGATGTCCGTTTTCGGCTGCGAAATGGCATCCACAACCCCCGTAATCACCGGAGGCTGAGGCCCACAACCACTCGCCAAAATCACGGCACTTGCTCCCGCGCGCTCTGCGGTGATTTCCGGAATCGGCAAGCCAAGCACGGCACGTGCGTGTAGCTCAAACTCGGACAAGTTTTGCGTACCTGCAAGCGTGACCATGCCCGTGTCATGCGGACGCGGAGACAGCTCACTAAATGTCACGCCATCCTTGCCCACAAAAAACTCGACGCCCCAAATGCCC
>JBEDDQ010000274.1:0-4337 GCA_041176185.1 Armatimonadota bacterium
TTTTCGCAAGCGGCGGCGCGTGGGAGCAAAGTTACGGCAACACTTCGGACAAACGCTGGCCGGATCACGGGGAGCGCTTCCGGGTCGCCAAAGCGCAGTGGTGGCGTACCGGGTGGTGGCAAGCGGAAGTGGAAGAGCCCATCGGATGGCCAGGTTATCCTAAGCAAGGCAACGCTTGCAGATTTGGTTCACTTGCCAGGGGTTGGGGATGCAACAGCGCAGCGGATTCTCGACAAACGCAAAGAGCTCCAAGGGTTTAAGACGATTGAGCAGCTCGGCGAGGTTAAGGGGATTGGAAAGAAAACACTTGAGAAACTGATGCCGTTTTTGAAGCTCTAGACCTCGCAAAAAGTAAGCGCGGCTATGGACTTATTCACCATCCGATGCGTTGTTTCCGTGAATATCCGGATGCCGATGATGGGATCGACTACGCCGCCGTGGCTTCGCGATTGGGCGAGCCTCTTGCTTACCAAAGAGGAGCGCAAGTCGGTCATCCATTCCAGGCATCAGGTAAATGCCGATTACCACTACGATAAAGATGGCAACAACTTCTGGTTGTAGCGAAGTTGACATCCCCTTTAGAGATGCCACGAGCTGTGTCCGTAAGGGCTTAACAAAGGCAATCAGAGCGGCGACTACGGCTGTTATTGCAAACACTGTCCACTGGCGTCGATTGATTGGAATCGCTGATGATGGATGTGGACCTTTACGCTTCCTGCGTTCACGGGTTCGATGGCGGTGTGGTTCTGTAGGCATGTTAGGTAAGGGGTAATCAGTAAGCCGGCAATGACCAGAGTGTCACCACTATATGTAAAACGGATACATCGAATCAAAGTTCAGATAATCTCCGTAAGGCACACGGAAGGGACGACTATGTTAAGACAACGTCAGTCAGTTAATACCCAAAGCTAGATGCTGACAATAGGGAGAATTTCACTCTCCCCGTCATTACTTGTCAAAATCGACGGAATCACGTGAACAGTGCAGTTAATCACACTGATTTGGACGACATTAAGACGCGGGCATTGATGAAGGACACCTAGGTGGGAACCCCTAGTTGCAGAAATTACTGACACCTGTGGTTAGTTGCTCAGAGGGAAGTAATCCTAAACTGGGCATCGTTCAGCACAAATAGCCCCCACCTGTCATCTATGGTGGGGGGAATTATCTTGCAGTTTTACAACGTACTTCTTACTTCGCGATGGTGGACTGATCGCTGACATACGCTCTGAGGTCACGTTCACCGGTGCCAACCTTGGCACGCAGCTCGCAAAGTTCCATTCAGGTAGCGTGTAACTTGGACTTGGCTTAAAGGACTCTGATTACACTGCTATTGTGAGTTGGAATGCCGCCGTATAGAGCGGTGGAGTCTACGGACAAACAACCCCACGTATCGAATATGAACCGTGGGGCGATTTGTTGGTTATGAAGAGCTACAAAGTCTACTTCGCGATGGTGGACTGATCGCTGACATACGCTCTGAGGTCACGCTCAGCGGTGCCAACCTTGGCACGCAGCTCGGTCATTGCCTTACGGAGCGAAACCAGCGTGTTCTCTTGCATCTCCAGCTCATTGACATAGCGCTTGTAGAGGCTGTCACTCTTGTCCAAGGCTGCCATGTTTTTACGAATACGATCTTGGTCGACGCCGACGGCATCCACTTCTGCCTGACGCTCAACCAGCTGGCTCTGCAGGACTTGCACTTGCTGACGTAGCAATAGAACCTTGGCTAAAATCGCCTTGACCGCCGGACTGACACCCGTTGCCTTGTTGGAATAAGTGCTCAGACGGTCGAGGCCGCCATCGAGTAAGCCAACTTCTTCACTCACCAGACGTTGTGTCTTGACGGTGAGCGCTGTTGTCTTGCCTGCAGGTGCATCCACTTCGAAGCGCAGAAATCCCGGTGTCTTCTCCTGCGGGTCTTTTGGAGCAACAAGGGTGTAGTTGTCATCCCGTGGATGTTCAACCCAAACCGTCTTCGCCGAGCTTCCCTCATTCTTAATTGAATATGGTTGCTCAAGCAGCTCCCGGCGCTGAATGATCATCACTCCGCGTGCGACATTGACATCCACTTCGCTAGAGCTACCCTGCGCATTCCCACGATCGACCCGAATCGCCTGGTCAATCGCATATGTGATCACCCGATTAGACTTCGCGGGCATGTCTGGGATACGGCCATCCCCGGCATACGTTCCGCTATCAAAAATGGTCGCCGGGCCGGCTTTCAAAAACAAAGATGTCGAATTCGTGAGAGACACACCATTCATTGGGTAAATCGCATTAGTATTCGCGTTGTAAATGCTGATTTTCTTTGCTTTGATTGGCTCGGTAACGATGGGGATCATCGCCGCCTGTTGTCGCGGGAGGTTGACCAAGGCTGCGATGTCATAGCGGAAGAGCTCACCTGCCGCATCCCCGGTTGCCTGAGCTGCAACAGAGTCGCGCATTTCAGCAAAATTCAATGTCGCTGGTGCAGCGGCATCCATTTTGGCTTCGACACCACTCATTCCACCAAATCCACCCCCACCCATTCCGCCACTACCACCGCCAAAAGTGCCTCCTCGCCCGGCAGAGCGGCCATTGGGTGATGCTGGCCTGTTTAAGCTAAGAGACTCGGAGAGTCGATCGACAGCCACTTCCGAAAACTGCGGCATCGGGGACCCGATAAAGTCAGGAGCAACCGTTGGTCGTGGCACGTAAAGCGGCTGGTACAAGTCCTGAATGAAGGACACCGGACGGCCGGAAACCAGGCTTAGCTTGACATTCGTCCAGTCTTCATCGGTGGTGTTTTCAACCAGCGCCCAGCCTTGCAGAAATGGGTCGGCATCCGCCTTGCCACCAAGGTCTGCATCGCCAAGGAGCACCCGGTAACTCACCTTCCAGACCGGGCTCTCGGTGACATAGCCAACGCGAACCGTTCGCTTAGATTTGCCATCGAAGCGCAGCATGATCTGACGCTTTCTGTCATCCGCAGACCCGGCAAGCAAACCCAGCGCTTGTTGAAACTCTTTCTGGATACGCTCATCGGTAAATGACAGTGTGTCCAAGTACTGCAAGTTAATGCTGATCAGGCCAGCATCGCCTAACAGCAACAGCGTCTCGGTGATTTCGCCTGGCGTATTCCCGGAGCCAGGCGTCGCTTTTGCCTCGACGGACACTATCTGGCCCTCTGAAATACGGTTTTCTCCTTTGGGAGGCGTGTAGCCAACCTTGACCCGTGTTCCACGGAGGCGGTTCAACAGCTCTACGCGCCCCATTGGCTGGGTGACATCTACGGCAAAGCTCTGAAGGGTTCTGCCCACCGGATCCTTTGTCGCAAGCGTCGCTGGCTGAACGGTCCCGTTTGTGTCGAGGAGCACCATCGACTTCAATATGTCATTAATCTGCGTGGTACGGAATGAAAGCGGTATCGATGCATCGCCATCGACCATCCCCTCGCGCAGCGTAAAGCTAACTCCGCTTGTGAAGACCGTAACAGCCTTTACGGGGAGCGGATTGGCAACGGATACCTGCTTCGCAGACGGTGTTCCTTGCAGAATCGATGCAACGACAACAAGGGGGATCGGTAAAATAATCATGGCCTGGACCTCAAGTTTCTGGCAGCGCACAGCCGCTACAAATCACCTATACAGATGTAGATACAGTCGACATTGCACAGGCTTCAAAATCAGAGTGTGAAAAATCGTTCCGATTTATTTCTTAAGCAACGTAATACGGCACGTAATTTGCACATCGGCTGGCGCTGTATCTGTGACACCTCCAGCAGTTATGTGGGATATGAGACATTAAAAGCACTTCAGCCTCCCGATTTCAATCGCAAAATGACACATTGTGCACACCTGTGCGCATTGGTGGATTGATATCGAATCAACACCGCTTTGAGCATTAAATTCCCAGTATGGTAACAGTGATGAATAGTTCGATTAACCGAAGAATAATCCCGATTAAGACGGGTGAAACCCGGTAATTTTATCGATTTATTGATAACTATTTTTGCCCTAAAACCTCGCCACCACAGCACGGGGCGTACTGAAAACGATGTCAACACGTGTTGTGCAGTACAAACAGAGGTTTCGATCATGACACAACGCTTGCTCGCACTGGGCGCCCTGATGGCCATCACGACCATCGCCGCTCATGCACAAAAAACATACACATCCGCAGCCAGCTTCCTCGCCGATGCAAAGCTTTCCTACTCCGATGACTTTTCATCCGTCGCCGATGGCGGACTTGTTGGGGCCTACACCGCTCCCGGTGGAAGTGGCCTCGGCTTCTCCGTCTCTGCTACAGATGGCCTCTGGTCTGTCGGTGGCGGAAACATCTCGACCAGCACCGCT
>JBEDDQ010000275.1:0-3956 GCA_041176185.1 Armatimonadota bacterium
GCATAGTAATCAATGTGCCCTCCATTCTGAACGAATGACTACTTAAGAATAGTAACCTTCACCGGTTTGCGGCCTACTCTCATCGCCTCAGCGCGAGAGTTGAAGCATAAGTCAATACGCCGGCCTTTGATTGCACCACCGGTGTCAGCAGCAATAGCAATACCGTAGCCTTCAACATAAACCCTGGTACCGAGCTTGATGAACCTTGGATCAACGGCAACAACTCCGAAACGGGCTGGACGTCCGGTAGCCGTTTTGCCACCCCATCGCCGATTTTCAGATGCTGAATATCCCGTAGCAATCATCGTAAGTGTTCGACGTGATGTCGCTCCACGCGATACTAGGTGAATGCCTCTGACTCCTTCTTTGATAACGGCAGGCACAGCGGGCTTTAGGCTTACATTGAGCTTTTTGCGATTGACACATTGGTCATTGATAAACGTATCTTCGAAAGTAACGGATTTTGATCCGTTTACTCCAGCAACCAACGTTTGCGATGTACCTGCGCGCATCCCATCGGAATACACTCTGGAGATACGAAAGGGAACAGATGTCACTTCCGTAACTGTATCAATACGTTTACGGGTGATCTTTATGGTCATCCCGTTTGTAAGCTTTGATGTTAAAGATGGAGCAATGTGGTCCATCTTAGTCAGCTGAATGTGCTTTTCGCTTAACAACTCCTTGACAGTCGATAAGCGGGTATCAGCTTCCATGAGCTTTGTTCCATCACGTAACGTGATGTGCAAACTCTGTTGTCCGTGGGCACTTGCGACAAGCGCGGTAATCGCGATTGCGGCAGATGTAATGCCAGCACGAACCCAAACATTAACTCTTGGCACTTCTGCCTCCTTTCTCGGCGAAATCTGCGAAATAACAGTTTTCCCGTGGTCAGGAGCGAACGTGGTGGTTCGCTCGTAGGCACAATTGCCCACGATGCGGCAACGCGAATATCTAAAAATCGACACGTCAGTCGCGAAACCTTTTCACGATATCGCAGTGATTACCTACTGTCAAACATTTTCAGACATCAAAGGGGTTGTTCCGGTATTCTGGTCGTATGGTTCATTCGTTTGATATCGAGGCGCTGTTAATTCGGACACAATCTGGTCGGTACCACCTGCCACTTCCTGCCCGGATACGTTGGTTTAGGTCCGTAAACCCGATGTGGGGTATCGTGACCGAGCTTACGCACATCGACAAAGAACGGCAATGGGCAGTCGTGCGTACACAGATTCTGACAGATAGCGGTCAAGTTATTGCGACATCGATGAAAGCAGATGAGTCCCGAGCTCGACCTGATTGGCTTGAAAGTATCGAAAACGGGAGTATCGAGCGTGCGCTTATTCTTGCTGGCTTTCAACATGAGCGAGAACATTCAGGGGACACCGCACGTGCCGTTCGCAGTAGCGATCAAACAACCACACCTATTCCTGTCAAGCCTGAAGCGTCGGTTGGAATCGATTTACCTGGCCACCTTCCATCCCTTCGGACGGCAGCATCACTTAGTCCAAAACCCCGAAAGCATGACGTCCCATCGTCGCTGCAGAGCCAAAAGCCACCGACCGGGCTCGTTGGTAAAGTTGAGCGTGTTCGTGAACAGTCCCGGGATTACTCTGATCCGGGTGGAGATGATGAACCAACGGAAGATGAAGTGATGGGACAATGAGTCAACTCATACCAGACATATCGAAGCCGTCGGGGCTTACTGCCGTGCTTCAGCGGCATGGAATCGGACTGTCAAAGTCTCTTGGGCAGCACTTCCTGATAGATAAAAATCATCTGGCGAAAATCGTCGCAGCAGCTGACATTCAACCTGGCGACACCGTGCTTGAAATCGGACCCGGCGCCGGTGTGATGACTCGCCTGTTGGCGGCTCAAGCTGAAACGGTGTACACGATTGAGCTTGACCGGCGGATGATATCTGTCCTTGATGAAACATTGGCCGATGTCGAGAATGTCAGAGTAGTGCATGGTGATGCTCTGACCGTCGACTGGAAAATGGCATTCCAAGAGAATTTCGATACGCGTCTAGTCGCTAACATTCCGTACCAAATTACTTCACCGCTGTTGATCCGAATTCTTGAATCAGAACCTTCATTTATCCACGCAACCGTCCTTGTGCAAAAGGAAGTTGCTGAACGTGTTGTTGCTACGGCCGGATCAAAGGTGTACGGAGCACTTTCATGCGTAGCACAGTTTGTCTGTGATTGTCATATCAGCTCGGTGGTTCCCAGGGGCGTCTTTTACCCACCCCCAAAGGTTGATAGTGCAGTACTTAATCTACACCCACACCATAAGTATGTTGACATCACAATCGATGCCTTTACTCGAGTCACCAGAGCTGCCTTTAATCAGCGAAGGAAAACGCTAAGAAACTCGTTAACCGCAGGACTCGGCTGGACTGATGAACTGCTTTATGAAGTCCTTGAAAAGACATCAGTGATGCCAGATCTCAGACCCGAACAGGTGAACATCGAGCAGTTTTGTGAGATTGTAAGAGCTGCCAAAGAACTCGAGTAAATAATCTACATGTATGCAATAAATGTAGACTGCCCATAACGTCTATATCTTGGCTATACTGCCTTTATGAAACGGATTACTCCTTTACTACTCGCAGCATTTGCTTTGTCGATGCCAGTCGTATCCCAAGCACAAACGACGCTTAATGGACAGTCCCCGCAGTCTGACAGCAATCAATGGCAAAAGGACAAGCGCTCTCTTAAGGGGACGGTTTTGCTGGCGAATGGTCAGCCGGCTGCAGGCGCGACAGTTGAATGGCTTGCGGTGCCATGGAGTGCTGCTGACATGACAAAGATCCCTGCAAAAGTATTGGACAGCCGAAAAACGGGCGCGGATGGTAAATTTGAATTTAAGAACGCTCCGGCACTTGCCAAGGTTGGGGGCGCCCGCGTTGTTGCCCGGGCAGATGGCAAGTTGATTACGATTCTTGAATCAAAACTCATGCCTGGTGCGGATGTCGTTCTCCAGCCGACCACCAATAGTAACGTTACATTGACTGTTCTCGATCCAAGTGGAAAGCCAGCTGCCAAAGCAAAGCTTGACCTTAAGCTAATGATTGCTGGTAATCGCATCAGCTGGATTTATCCGCTTAATGTTGCATCGACGGATGCAACCGGTACCGTAAGTATCCTAGGATTACCTTCTCCTGCACGACTGCGGGTTTCCGTTCTTGGGAAACCATTTGACATTGGTGCTGGGCAAAGTGAAGTTATCATTCTGAGAAAACCAGAGACGAAACCTCAGCCAATTAGGACCGTTAAGAAGTAAATCCGTCTGTTAACAAGGGAATGACACCTCAGTACCCTGACTTCAAACTACACCTGCAGCTGATTGGCATTGTGCTGATTCTCGCAGGTGTAGTTGTTTGGATGCGGTTTGCAAACAGTGATCGTTCATCAGCACGAGTTTTTCGAAGCCGGGATGCACTTCTTGTTTCGAATCCTAAGCGAAACACAATGGAAGTTACATCCATTTCTGGAAAACTGGTCGGTATTGCTGCAACAGCCGATTCCGTTGAAGTGTGGTCATCCAACAAGGTTTTGCTGTCCAGAGTAAAACCATCGCGAATGCAATCCTTTACAGCAAGCTTTGGTAAGCGTAACTCCGCAAACATTGCTTTGGTAGCACGCGCAAGAGGACGTCTTCTAACGATTCAGCCAGGAAGGGACATTGATGACTTCTCAGATATTCAACTCGGAACGGGCAAATTTGTAACATTTGTTACCCGCTTTATCAACTTCCGATTGGAACCTGTACAGGTAGACCTGTTTGGCGATGTACGCGTTGGAGATGTCACTCTTCCACTTGATTCCAAATCTGATTTAGAAGTGTCACCTTCTGGAAATCTGAATATCCGAGGTTTACCGACCAATGGGTTTATATCGCTGGGGATTCAGAATCGGGAGTATGCACAGACGTTTGCACTCAAGGAC
>JBEDDQ010000276.1:0-4853 GCA_041176185.1 Armatimonadota bacterium
TCTTGTTTCGCTTGATGGCCATGATGTAGACCTCGTTTAGGTTTGCCTCGGTAACGGTCGGTGTGCGCCAGTTCTGGCGTGGAGCGGTGATTTGTGGAGCAAATGTCTCATGCTTCTGATCATTTGGACTCGCATCACCTGAAAAGACGGCGGATCCACCGCGAAGCCACCATCCGCCAAAGCTTGGATGCTTGAAGCCCGCTTCAGCAACTCCCGCATAAGCCTGGTGTGGACGACTTCCCCACTGACCGCCTTGAACGGCGCCCCAAAGAAGCGTGTCTGTGCGCCATTTGCCGCGCATCGAGGATGTCTGAGCATTTCCGCCGATGGTCGTAACGTTGATTGCGGCATTGGTCGGGGTGAGGTCATTATCGACAGCGTTCAGGCCACGAGCATCTGTGTATAGGGCGGCAAAGACGCGATTACTGGATGATTTCGTTGCCCGGGAATCAGCTAAATAGACCTGACGGACTTTAGTGATGGTGTCACCGCCATCGAGGTTGAACTGACCTGTCGTTGGGTAGAAGGCCATCGCCGTGATGTTATGTGTTCCCAGGGTGCGCGAGACCTTCACGCCATCGAATGAGCGTCCGATCGCGGTAAAGGGATTGGGTGTAAAGAGACGTGCAGCGGCACGTTGCGTCTGTATGTAGGCTAAATCTGAATCACCCGGGAGGAGCTCAATGCCATCCACCGTTTCAAAGCGCCCGATGAGGATATCTGGATTCCTACCAGCCTGTGGCATATGGATGAACGCCGTTTTGATGAAGAGACTACCCTGTTGGCTACCATTGAACTGTCGATACTGGGCTCCAGTGCCGAGAGACCCATTCGGTGCTGGTGCGACGGCGTTGTGCGGGAGACCGAGGAGGAGCGGAGCTGCGGCTTCGATGACGGTTTCAAATGGCCGCAGTCCTGACATGCGGTGGGTAGACGGCAGGCGGGCACCAAAGCGAAGCAGGTTGTGGCTAAACGTGTAGCTTGATTGGTAACCGGGTGTGGCAGGTTTGAACCATCCCCATGATTCCGAGCGAACACGCAGCGATGCAAACACGGATGGTTTGGTTTGTTTGACAGGCGATGGCGTCTGGGTTGCAAACATCAGGATTGCCGCGAATGAAATCATTTGAGTAGCCCCGCATTGTCTGATAGACGACGTATCAACGTTGTCAAATCATCCGTACCGTATGCGTAGACAAGTGGTGGCTCATTAGAATTTCCGAACAAGCTGTACAAATCCGAGGAAGGCGGCGCGACCGCTGTAGGATGTCGCCACGACGGCTCCACCATGTACATAACCAGCATAGATGTTCAACGTGTCGCGTTGGTTCAAGGTCACATCGTAGGAAATGTCAACGGCGGAGCCGATATCCCGCATCCCAGCCGTCGATTTACCAATCAGACCAAATGCGCCACCGGATTGAAACACTGGTCCTCCCAGATACCATCGGTCAGCTGGCTTATCGACACGATAAGCGTGCGCTTCAAGCCTTATCGTTTCCTTTTTGTTCCTCTTAACTGCCATCGCGTAAAAGTCCTGAAGGTTGGACTCAGTCACCACAGGGGTTCTGAAGAGGAGTCTGGGCGCATAGGTTTGAGGAGCCCATGATTGATGTTTGGCATCGTTTGGATTTGCATCTCCAGAGAAGTACCCTGCTCCGCCACGCAGCCACCAGCCTTTGGTGGCTGGGCTCTTAAAGCCAATTTCAGCAGCGGCAGCATATGCCTGATGAACTTGTGCTCCCCAGTTCCCCGTTTGCGTCCCACCCCAGAGAAAGGTGTCGACCCGTGACTTCCCATACGTTTTCCCACTGAGAGCATGCCCACCAAGCGTCGTTATCTCAATGGAGCCGCTGTTCAATGTTGCGGCATTGTCGACTGGACTTAACCCACGGGCATCCACATAATGCCCCACGAAAAACCGATTGGATGATGTAGCAGTGCTCGACGCATCAGCAAAGTAGAGCTGACGAACCTTTGAGATGGTGTCTCCACCATCCATATTGAATGCTCCGGTGGTCGGATAGAAGCCAGCCAAGGTTTGAGAGTGCTTGTTGATGGTTCGACTGACCTTGAAGCCATCCATGGATCGTCCAACAGCGGTGAACGGATCGGGACTAATCATCCGGGACGCAATGCGCTGTGTCTGGATATAAGCGAGGTCAGCATCACTTGGAAGTGCCTCGAGGCCATCTGCAAATTCATATCGCCCAAGGACAATATCCGGATGCATACCTTGCTGTGGCATGTGGATATAAGCAGTCTTGAAGAACACCGAACCCTGCTGCGTGCCATTGATAAGGCGATATTGCCCACCCATACCAAGGGGGCCACCAGGTGCTGGGGCAACCGCATTTCCAGGAAGTCCAAGGAGCAATGGTGATGCGACTTCTGCGACCGTTTCAAACGGCCTGACTCCCGAAACTCGGTGCGCGGTCGGAAGTCTGCCGCCAAACCTGAGTTGGTTGTGACTAAAGGTATAGGAATTGTTGTATCCACCACCAGCCGGGTTGAACCATCCCCAAGATTCAGAACGAACCCGTAAGGAACCAAAAAACTCAGGTGTGTTAACTGCTGGCTTTGCGACTGTAACAGAACCAACGGATAACACGGCTAGCATTCCAATCATAATGTCTTCTCTCTCCTCGAGGATTGAACCTGCGGCACGGTGCACTCTATCTAGGAATAGTGACTGTTTCCAGCAAATATCCAAATTCTGTTATATGCGGCTAATGGGCGGAACATGGCGTTCTTTGTTAACGCTGTTCAGAAATACAAATGCCCTGAAGGTCGGTGACATTCAGGGCATCAAGAGTCGGTAACCAGGAGAACTAGGCTTCCGGTATTTCATCCACTGTCAGGAAGCGTTTTTGCTCATTGTCATAGATGTACACGCGTGCCTCATCAATGTCAAAGAACAAGCCAAGAATCGACAGTGTGCCAGCATGAACCGCGTTCCTGACGACATCGTATGTCATCAGGTTATCCAGCTGTTCAACCACATTGACCAGGCTGAGTTGATCGACGGGTTTTCTGCCTGACCCGATGGTTGGTTGTGCCCGGAAGCCTTCGATTGTGCGTTGCCCCAGAGACAGCCAGTGCTTTAGGTTGTCATAGGGTAGGTTTTCTGTTCCATCTAGGAGAGCGTTCATGGCGCCACATCCGGAGTGACCGCAGACGACAATCCTCTCGACGCCGAGAACACTTACAGCGTATTCAAGAGCTGCACCAACGCTGGAGCCTTCTCCATTGCGTGGGACCATATTCCCGATGTTGCGGATTTTGAACAGGTCTCCTGGTCCAGAGCTTGTGAACTGATGCGGTAGGACACGTGAATCACAGCAGGTGATGAACATTTCCTTCGGAACCTGGCCATCACGTGCGAGTGCAGACAAAGTTGGCCTTAGGCGTTCAGAGTGATTCTGTTCGTAGTCACGAATACGCTCGATAAGGTCCTCTGCACCATTTCGGCCACCATTGCCGAGAAACATCTTTCGACTGCTGGTCGCAGGTAGCTCCTTGCGGAAGCGAGGCTTGCCCTTTTCCGCATCGGCGTACCACTCTTCATGGAGCTCTTCGAGCGTGACCCGCCCCCCCGTCTTCTTGTGGCTCTTAATCCAGTCACTGAGGACTTCGAAAGCTGAGTGGTCCATGTAATCGACCGCGAGGACGATATGGACATCTTTGCCTTGTTCTATACCCGCAAGGCTCTGTCCAAGCTTTGGTACGGATGCAAATGTCATCGAGCCGTTAATCACGACATCGATATGCCCTTTGTGTGGTTCGACCTTAATGGCGACATTGGAAAGGCGACGAAGGCTCATCAGAACCGTAAGAATCACACCCGCGATGACTCCGTAGAGGAGGTTAGTAAAGACGACACCAAGGACAGTTACGACATAGACGCCGAGTTCCCGGTTCTTCCCAAGCTCACGCATATGGTGGACATTGACCAGATTTACGCCCGCGTAGATCAGAAGTCCGGCGAGGACAGAGCGTGGAATCAGCTCAATCCACGTCGCTGCCACGAAGACAAACAAGGCAATCCAAACGCCATGGAGAACCGCCGAAAGGTTGGTTTTCGCACCCGCTTGTGCATTTGCCGCGGAGCGAACGATGACGCCCGTAACAGGGAGGCCGCCAAGCAGACCTGAAATGAGGTTTCCTAGACCCTGACCGATGAGTTCTCGGTCGAAGTTGGTTCGCTTACCAGAATGCAGCTTGTCTACTGCAACGGCGCTAAGGAGGGACTCCACGCTTGCGATAATCGCAACGGTTACGACAGCAATTGAAAAGCTCCCCCAATTTTTCGGGAGCTCAGGGAACTGGTGTCCTACAAACAAACCATCTGGAAGATCAACCCTGCGAACGTCCAGTTTTAGGAGAGTCGCAATCGCCGTCATCGCCACTACCGTGACCAATGCGGCAGGGACTTTCTGCACTGCCTTTGGGAGGCGCTTCCAGAGCATCAGAACCGCAAATGTTGCGATGCCTAGAACTGTTGCAGCGCCGTGCAGGTCCATGATTTGTGCAGGGAGAGCGATGATGTTCTTGAGTGCGCTGGATTCAGGTGTTCCACCGAGGACTTCGTGGATTTGGGCAAGCGTGATGACGATGCCGATACCTGCCATCATTCCGTGTACGACCGATGGTGCAATGACAAGCGCGCCACGGGCAACCTTTAGCGTTCCAAAGAGGAGCTGAAGTGCACCGGCGGCGGCAGTGATGGCACATGCGACTGGCCATCCAAACTGCTGCACTTGTGAATAAACCAGAACCGTCAAACCAGCGGCAGGGCCTGAGACCTGAAGTGGGCTCCCACCAACCCCGCCGATCACAATTCCGCCAATGAC
>JBEDDQ010000277.1:0-5696 GCA_041176185.1 Armatimonadota bacterium
GATAGGAAGGACCGCGACCGCACCCGGATGGGTGATAATGTCGCGCACCGATTCGGAGCCATTTGGCAATGTAACCGTATGCCGATGTAGGTCGAACACGCGCCCAGCGTGAATCGGAGTGGTGGACGTAATCGTTTCGCTCAGCGTATCCATGGCTTAGTCCTTTTCAGGGCGGTCCACCGGATGCATAATCCACGCAGGGATTTCAAGCTCATCCACATCACGGGAGAACTCACCATCAAGCATCCGGGCTGGAATCTCATCCGACCCGCGCTGCAATGCCGCATCGATAGCTTCATCCGTTGCTTCAAGCGACAACACCGAATACTCCTCGAGCAGGCGGACGCCGCCCTGATCGACGACAAAGACACACCACGGGATGTCATCTGGGCCGTATGCTTCCCAAATCGACAGAATGCTTCCATCATCATCCACCGCGACGAGGGAGCCATCCGTGTCTTCAATCTCAAACTCAAGGTCCGTTGGAAGCAAGCGCAGCCAGTTCAGCTCATCCGGGGCGCCATTGTCATCCCCGAAAATCTCCCCACGCTCGGCGCGCAACACGTGGTCAAACCACGCATGCCCCGCAATCAGGAGGTCGAATTCTTCATCATCCGGTGTATAGAGCTTCATTCTGTGTCCTTCTCCGAGCGCATCGCCGAGCTATGTCTCAGCGTGGGTGCTAGTGTACCTGCTGCTGCGGCACACTGAAAAATCAGTGGGTCTTCATCGTAGGATCGGCCCATTGAGCGTAATGGGATACCCGCTGATGAGCAGATTTTGCGGATGTCAGGTATCTCCATCGGTGCAACCAGCTGACGCTCTGTCCAATCCTGATCCCGTCCCGCAAGGTGCCAAGCATCCCCGCGCGGAACCGCAACTAGGTGTCCGTGCCCACTCGTCATCCCAAGTACCGTCCGGCTGTGGTGACTGGTTCCCTGGTGGCGTGGCCGCGGGTCGCTGCTGGATGCCCTGAGCGTTGCGATGCTCTGTCCGCCCAGACGCTGCGCAATGTCAAGCCACATCCCTTGCTCAAGCCCACTATGCCCATACACCGTTCCTGTACCTGCATTTCCGGGGAGCTGGCAAATGACCACGATGTCGGCTTTCAACACAGACACTGCACCGCAAAGCGCACTCGCGACTGTCACGGCTTCGAAGTCGCCGCCCATCGCCTGACCAGCCGTGATGCAACCACAAATCCATCCGGCATCCCGAAGCCCGCGCACCGTCTGGCTAAAACCTGCGTGGAGCGCACCGCCATCCGTGGCGACATACGCAATCCGCAGCGCTGGATTTTGAATACGGATGGCAGCACAAACGGCGGGTAGCTGGGAATGCAGCATACAAACGACGATTGGGGTGCCTGGGAGCGGGTCTTCGCTGTAACCCGGGTGTAATTCTAGTGGTGGAACCGCGGTTTGGTCCGCTGTGTAGCGCGCTTTGACGATGTGGTCATCAGGGGTGGATGCACTCCCTGAGCGCACATCCCCGCCGGGCGTCAGCACGGCAACCGCAAACGCCATTCCGCCGGTTCCAAGTCCGAGGGCGATGCCCGTTGTATTCAAAATGACCGTGTCACCGATATCAGGAGTACCGACCGTCGCCGTGTAAGCGGTGAACGGAACATCAATGCCCGTCTTGTCTACCGCGGTGCCCTGTGCAATTCCGGGTGTGGGATGTGTGATCCGGGTGATGGTTGCAATGCAGCGGGTGGATGTTGGCATTAGTAGGAGTTAGCCTTTATTGACCAATGGGATGCCGCGTTCTTTGATTGTCTTGGTGATGCGCTTTTGGAGAATGATAAGCATCAGGAAGAGGGCGGACAGTCCGGACCCGATAAGGGCAAAGCTTGCGGCAAAAACCCGAATATTGCGGCGTTCCCGTGGGATGTCACTTGCCTGGCGAATCGCGAGCTTGGCCTTTTCAACAAATTTCTTGCCTTCTTCTTTGCTCACATAGCCTTTGTCGATGTCGCGATAGGCTTCGCGAAGCTGTGCCATCGGGCGATCGGCAATGTCGCGCTTTGCGGATGTAAATCCGATGACGCCGCCCATGATGCTACAGGCAATGATGAAAAGCGTTGATTTGTGTATAAGCCGGTGGATGGTTTGATTTTTGAGAGCGGTGTAGCCGCCGATTTTCATCCCGGCCCGGATCAGAGCAAACCCGAGTGCTCCCGTAGCAATCCCAATAACAATTCCAAAGTTTGTCCCCGTTGGCATCGGCCAAGGTGCACACGGAAGGATGGTCCCAAGCCCTGTGTCAAGGACTCCACCGAGGATGGCTCCGGCGGCGATGCAGTGGATAGCGATGGATGTAGGCTTGGTGTTCATTGGGTCTCAAATGCCAATGCCCCCTCACGACAGCCGGTGTGGTGTCGGAGGGGGCATTTCAACCTTGGATTAGTTGAGGGTGGATGCCTTAGCGACCACTTCATCAATCCCGCCGACCATATAGAATGCCTGCTCAGGAAGGTCATCATGCTTGCCCTGAAGGACTTCATCGAACGACCGAACTGTATCTTCGCGGCTTACGAACTTACCAGCAATACCGGTAAATGCTTCACCAACGAAGAATGGCTGGGACAAGAAGCGCTGAATCTTACGTGCACGGGAAACAATCAGCTTATCGTCATCTGAAAGCTCATCAATTCCGAGGATCGCGATGATGTCCTGAAGTTCCTTGTAGCGCTGCAGGATGGACTGGACGCCACGGGCAACACGGTAGTGCTCATCACCAACGATCTCCGGTGTGAGGATACGGCTGGTGGATGCGAGTGGATCAACAGCAGGGAAGATTCCCTGTGCTGCAAGGTTTCGCTCGAGAACCGTGGTCGCATCGAGGTGGGAGAAGGCCGTCGCTGGCGCTGGGTCGGTAAGGTCGTCTGCAGGAACGTAGATTGCCTGAACCGATGTAACCGAACCGCGGCGGGTGGATGTGATGCGCTCTTGGAGTGCACCCATTTCACCAGCGAGTGTTGGCTGGTAACCCACAGCAGATGGCATACGTCCAAGAAGTGCGGACACTTCGGAACCAGCCTGGGTAAAGCGGAAGATGTTATCCACGAAGAGGAGAACGTCCTGGCCCTGCTCATCACGGAAGTACTCAGCCATAGTCAGACCGGAAAGAGCAACACGGAGACGGGCTCCCGGCGGCTCGTTCATCTGGCCAAAGACCATCGCGGTCTTGTCGATAACGTGGGCGGTGGTGCCGTCTGGCTGCTTGAATTCAGCTTCAGACATTTCGAGCCAGAGGTCGTTCCCTTCACGGGTACGCTCTCCGACGCCTGCGAAAACGGATACACCGGAGTGCTGAACGGCGATGTTTCGGATGAGCTCCTGCATCGTAACCGTCTTGCCAACTCCAGCACCACCGAACAGACCAATCTTTCCACCCTTGAGGTATGGGCAGAGGAGGTCGATAACCTTGATACCCGTTTCGAGGACCTCAGGCTTTGTAGCGAGATCTTCGAATGCAGGAGCATCACGGTGAATCGGGGATGTCTTCTCAGCGTTTGCTGGACCACGCTCATCGATTGGGCGACCAAGAACGTTGAAAACACGTCCAAGAGTTGCCGCTCCAACCGGAACGGAAATCGGCTGACCCGTGTCATTGGCCGCATCACCGCGGACGAGACCGTCCGTGGAGTCCATTGCGACACAACGAACAAGGTCGTTGCCGAGGTGCTGAGCGACTTCGACGACCAATGGGTCGCCGCCACCGCGCAGCGGAATTTCAATTGCATTCAAAATCGCAGGCAGGTTGCCTGGCTCGAATGCGATGTCCACAACGGGACCTGTGACCTGAACGAGTTTACCGGTTGCCATGGTTGCGTAATCCTGCGCCGGACTTTACCGGCGGTCGAACATTGGAAAAAGACCGGGTGATTCTACCGCATTTTCGGCTTCCCGGGCAATTCCAGCCGGTTTGAGGCTTTCACCCCAAACCGGTCTTTATCATACACCCGTCAGGGTGCACGCTGCGCTTAATCCTTTTTCGCTGGTGCCGGAACGACCTTGCGGACCTCAGCGCCAACCTTACGGACATCAGCTGCCAGTGATTTGAGCTTGCCGCCAAGTTCCTTAATGTCAGCCTTTGTTTCAGCCGTCACTGGGAGCGTAAAGCTCTCAAGAGTGGAAACAACACTCGATAGCTGGCCGCTAATCGTCGCGCTAATCGCACGCTGCATCTGAAGCATCATCTGCTCACGCTCGATCTCGTTCATCACAGGACCTGGACGGGTTGCGGTTGTACCGCTGGCTGCTGCACCAGCACCTCCGCCTGCGCCGCGACCGCCGCCAAATCCAGCACCAGCAAGCCCAGTTGTCGGAGCCTGAATCCGCGCTGACAAGGCCGAAATCTGCTTGGACAGCGTATCCAACGCTTCCTTTGCAGGTCCTTCCGCTGTCAACACCGCTCCCGTCACCTGACGACGATACTCATCCAGCTCGGTGCGCGTAGCGTTCAGCTGCTTTTGCAGCTCTCCCGCCTTTTGCTGCGCATCGAAGATTTCCCTACGCTGACCATCCGTGAGGCCGACACGTGGGTCATCATGCACAACCACTGGCTGGGTCAATACTGTGTCACCAACGGTCAGGCGAACCGTATACGTGCCTGGAAGGACACGCGGTCCACGTCCGCCTCCACCAAAGCCACGGCCGCCACCCTGACCAGCACCAAAGGCTCCACCGGCTCCAGGGCCTTGACCCGGAGTCGCATTGCCAGCACCCTGACCGCCGCGACCACCGGTTTGCCGACTACCCTGTGCATTTCCACCACTCTGGCGGCCACTCTGAGCCTGCGCAAAGAGTGCGGATGATGGCTCCATCAAGGAGATGCTTCCCGCATCTGAAAGGTCATCGAATGAAAGCGCAGACCAGAAGCTACCCTCGCGGTCGCCACCCTCATTTTCATCATCAAAGTCTTCAAACCCGCGGAATCCGCCACCGCCACCCTGAGCAGCATCCATGCGGAGGTCCCAGGATACGCGGTTCCAACCCGAACCAGGATTGTTTGCCACGAGCGTCCTTACAAGCTTGTTCTTCTTGTCAAGAACTTCGATCTTTATTGACGCAGGGTCGACATCATCCTTGAGGTAGAACAACACCGTTGCACCACTGGACTGTGGATTCGGCGCGATGTAAAACTTCTGACCTGTCGTTGCCTTGCGGCTGCTGATTCGGTACTGAACTCCGGGACGCATCGGGGCAAGCGCGACCTTTTGGCTTGTACCACCGGTTGCCATCACCTCGAGCGCGGCGATGTCATCCAAGATGTAAATGCCACGCCCGTGCGTTGCCAGAATCAGGTCGTTGTCACGTGGGTGAATCTGGATGTCATCCACAGGGACGGTCGGCAGCGGCGCACCCGCTTTCTGCCAGCTCGCTCCACGGTCAAATGACACATAAAGACCACGCTCAGACCCTGCAAAGAGCAGGTTTTCGGCACGGTGGTGCTCACGAATGACGGAGAGCGTATGGAACTCAGGGATGCCATTGGTGATGCGCTTCCATGTCTGACCAAAGTCTTCTGTCACATAAATGTATGGGGTGAAGTCATTAGAGCGGTGGCCATCAAATGTCACATAGCAGCGCCCAGCAGCAAAGCGGCTTGGCACGACTCGGGAGACAAAGGTGTCCTTTGGAAGGCCAGGGATCTTGCCATTGAAGTTCTCCCAGGTCGCTCCGCCATCC
>JBEDDQ010000278.1:0-9294 GCA_041176185.1 Armatimonadota bacterium
CTCAGCGCCGATGCCCGTACTGGCTCCAAACACAATCGCTTTACGGAATGAACTCATATTGCAATATCAACCTTTTGACCCAAACGGGATGACTCGACGGCATAGAGTACCATCGCGAGTGACCAGATGTTATCGGAGCAGATACCCATAGGCTCCGTGTCATTTTCCAGAGCAGACAGAAAATCACGTAGGCTCCCGGCGATTCCAGCGTGTTCCAAGTGCTCGACTAAGACTCGTTGAGCCGATGTAGTCCGGATAAAACCATCATGACTGCTAACCCTTTCAATCACAACTTGGTCGGCACCATTCCACGTTACAGTCCCATCCATACAAACGGCTCTCCAGCTGGCTTCCCATTCAGTTTGGTGCCCTTCAGCAGCCCAAGACCCCCTGTATGAAAAACGAACTCCGCTCTCGAACTGAAAAGTTGCAAGTGCAGATTCATTACCTTCGTACCAAGTCCATGGGACGCGAAAGCTGTCACAGTACACGGATAATGGTTTTGAACCGATTAGAAATCGAGCTGCATCAAAAGTGTGGATTGCCATGTCCTTGAGAAGAACATCCGGCATAACATCCCGAAACCCACCAAAATGCGCCCCGACAAAGAAATCTGCCGAGAGGATACCAAGACCACCTAAGGCAGTAATCGCATTGCGGAAGGCCATTAGACCCGAATCATATCTGCGCGATTGACTCACCATATAAAGCCTATCAGCAACCATGGCAGCATGAAGCATGCGCTTTGCACTGTCAAGGGTCACTGACATCGGTTTCTCACCGAGCACAGGAACTCCGTGACTTAGTGCCATGACAGTAACCGCTTCGTGAGATTCCGGAACGGATACATCGACGACGAAGTCTGGCTTCGTCACATTGATGGCCTCCTCCAGCTCTGTAAACGGCAAAACCGTTCCGTGCAAGGATTCAGCTAGGTCAGAAATGGCGCTTTCTGCTAATCCATGAACAATGTCAACCCAACCGACCAGCAATACTCGAGGATGGGCATCAAGAATGGTTCGAGCCCAAGCCCGACCCATTCCACCGGCTCCTACCAAAAGGGCTTTATGCATCTACCTTACGAAACCAACCAATCGGTGAGTTGGGACACGATTGCGTAGAATAGACTGACGGCGCTACCGGTACAGCCCAGCGAACCGCATTTCCGATGACCGTTCTAATCTCTGGCTGATAATAAACGGGATACGTTTCATGTCCAGGCGAGAAGTAGAAAATCCTACCCTGTCCACGGGTCCAGCAGCATCCACTCCGAAACACTTCACCACCAGTGAAGGACGAAATGAATATCAGCTCATCAGGCTGTGGAATGTCGAAATATTCTCCGTACATCTCCTGTTGCGGAACTTGAAACACTTCCGGAACATCCTTAGTAATCGGATGTCCAGGTCGCACAGTCCAAACTGTTTCGCTGTCATCATCGCGCCAACGTAGAGCGCAGGACGTTCCCATCAGCTTCTTAAAGACTTTGGCAAAGTGCCCGGAATGTAGAACAATCAACCCCATCCCGGACAGAACACGCTGATATACCCTCTCAACGATCTCATCCGATACGTCACCATGAGCCATATGCCCCCACCACGTGAGTACATCTGTGTTAGCCAAAACATCATCCGTCAATCCATGCTCAGGCTCATCCAGTGTGGCGGTAGTAACAACACAATCATCCCCGAGACGCTCTCTAATTCCAGCTGCGATGACCGTGTGCATACCATCCGGATAGACAGATCGGACAGCATCTGATTCTTTCTCGTGTCTGAACTCGCTCCAGACGGTGACTCGAATTGCCATGTTTATACCTGCATAAAAAAGAAATGCCCGTGCTCAGCACGGGCAAACAACTACTTTCGGTCAGTGAGGCTTTGCCATTCCCAGGCCGTAGAATCAGGACGGAACTGATAGTCAAGGAAGATGATTCCCATCAACAGTACCCATATGAATCCAAGCGCTGCCCATAGCCAGACTAATCTTGTTCCACCCTTTACATTCATAAAGTTTAAAACAACCAAAACGGCTTTAACGGTTGCAACAATCAAGGCGATGACGATGTTCCAACCAACCCAATTCCACATTTTGCTGAGATCAATGAAGTACAGAACAACTGTAACGACCAACAAACCTAGCAGTGCGAAATAGGTTCCAAAGTAAAGACTCAGCTTTGGGTGCGAAATTCTCTCGATTGGTGCACCTTCCGGTGCGAACCCTGCACCGTGTCCATGTCCAGATGCCATGTCTTACCCCTTAAGAAATCAGATACATCAGTGGGAACAGGAAGATCCACACAATGTCAACGAAGTGCCAGTACAAACCAACCATCTCAATCGGCATGTAGTCATCCGCAGCAGGATGCTTCGTGAGATACATAAGAATCAACGTTGTCATACAGATAATTCCGATGATTACGTGAATACCATGCAGTCCAGTCATGCAGAAGTAGATGGAGAAGAAGATCTTCGCCTTTCCAGCCTCAATATCAAAACGCTCACGCGCAGCAGACTTTACAACGACTCGCGCTGTTGCGTCTGCCGCAGACGTTACGCGGTTATCAAAGCCAGACTCGACAAATGCCGTATTTGGATCATCCTTAGGGGCGACAAATGAAACCTGGTTAGTCTTTCTCGCCAGCTGAAGCTGTTCCCAAGCAACATTGGCCCGTGGGTTTTCTTCAGCTCCAGCCGCAGGCTTGTGATGTTCGTGGAACACAGTAAGTGCCTTGGCATAGTTGAAGTTCTGGTCTGGCAGCAGGCCTTCATTAATCTTGCTCGTGTACTCAACGTACTTGATTCCCATGAATCCAAATGCACAAATACACGTGAACGCTAGTAGGAGGGCTACCTTGATTCTTTGACCATGTTGCGCGTAGTACACCGAAAGTGCTGCCGACAGTGAACTCGACAGCAAAACCAATGTATTGAGTGTTCCAAGCTTTACATCAAGAAAGTGATGTGCCTCTAGGTAGGTGTTGAAGTACATCGTCCGGTAGAGGGTATATGCAAGGAATAGAGCGCCAAAGAACATTACCTCAGTGACGAGGAAGGCCCACATTCCAACGATATACGACTCGTTCTGCTGATCAAGATCTTCAAACTGAACAGAAAGCTTCTGTTCAATCATGTGATGACCTGAACCAACAACCGCAACATTTTCCATGCTCTTTAGGCTCATACATGAACCTCCTCATCGGACGATGTATAAACAGCCTCGTCATCAAATGGGAACCGGCTAGGACCTACATCTCCGCCATGATGGCTTTCCTGGAAGTACTCGTATGCTTCCCATGTCACGACAGGCAGCTCATGGAAGTTATGCGTATCCGGTGGCGACATGGTGGTCCATTCCAGACCAACAGCACGCCATGGGTTGTTTCCAGCCTTTTCGCCATACTTCAACGAATGAAGAAGATAGAAAACCGGAAGCAAGAAACCAACTCCAAGAACAAATGCTCCACCGGTTGACATCACGTGCCACAGCTGAAACTCAGGTGGATAGAAGTGATAACGACGTGGCATACCAAGGTAGCCAACAACGAACTGTGGAAGGAACGTAAGGTTGAATCCAAGGAAGACCAAAACAGCGCTGACCTTGCCCCAGATTTCGTTGTACATCCGGCCGGTCATCTTTGGCCACCAGAAGTGCAAGCCGGCTAGGAAGCCCATCGCAGTTCCGCCAACCATTACATAGTGGAAGTGAGCCACAACGAAGTACGTCGCCGTCAAGTGAATATCAGTTGCCAAGGACGAAAGGTACAGACCAGTCAACCCACCAATGGTAAACAATCCCAAGAAGCCAAAGGCATAAAGCATGTGACTTGTGAGCTCTACAGAGCCCTTGTACATCGTTGTCGCCCAGTTGAAAATCTTTACGGCAGACGGAACTGCTACAAGGAAGCTCAGCACTGAGAACACCAGACCGAGGTACATAGACTGGGAGGATGCAAACATGTGGTGTCCCCACACGATGAATCCAAAGACAGCAATCGCCATTGTGGAGAATGCAACGAACTCGTACCCAAAAATGCGCTTCTTGCTATTAGCAGCGATTATTTCATTGATAACGCCCATTGCTGGAAGAACCATGATGTAAACCGCAGGGTGCGAGTAGAACCAGAACAAGTGCTGGAATAGAACCGGGTCTCCACCAATCTCAGGGGAGAAAATACCGAAGCCAAGGGTACGTTCTACAACAACAAGCGCAAGCGTAATTGCTAGGACGGGTGTACCAAGAATGATGATCACACTAGTTGCATACATCGCCCAGGCAAACAATGGCATTTTGAACCAAGTCATGCCCGGTGCCCGCATCTTGTGAATCGTTACGATGAAGTTCAACCCCGTAAAGATTGACGAGAACCCAGCTACAAACGCAGCCATAATGGTCAGAGCAACGTTCGAGTTTGAATACACACTGGAGTAGGGCGTGTAGAACGTCCAGCCAGTGTCGACTCCACCACCAATAATAGCTGCGAGTCCCATCACCAGTGCCGCGCTGTAGACATAGAACGACAACAGGTTGAGCCTTGGGAAAGCAAGGTCTCTCGCACCGAGCATCAGAGGCAGTACGAAGTTACCCAATACCGCCGGCACGGCTGGAATCAGGAAGAAGAAAATCATGATTACGCCATGGGCAGTAAACACTTTGTTATAGGCATCGTTCGTGAGAAACTGTCCCTTGGGAACGGTTAACTCAACGCGAATCATACCCGCTGCAAGGCCACCAAGTAGAAAAGCAACCGACACGGCCACAAGATACATAATTGCAATGCGTTTGTGGTCGACCGTGAACAGCCACGACTTAATCGTATTCGTGGCGTTCAGGTAATTCAATGGCTCCTTGACCTTATCATGGGACTTCCCCATGTCCTTCAAAGTTGCCGTACTCATTGGTATTGCTCTCCTCCATACATGAAGCGCCACTGCTGCGAGTTCGTATTGGCCGCAGGAGCTACGCTATCTGGACTCCCACCCTCAAGTGGCTTTCCAGTACCGATTTCCTTGATGTAAGCAATCAAGGCAATCACTTCAGACTCTGACAATGAACCGCGGTATGCAGGCATGGACCCGGTCGAGTTGGCCAAGCGCACATCATTGGGATTCAAAATAGCAGATCGGATGTATCCTTCATCCGCCAAAACCTTTGAACCATCCGCCAGCTGACGCATCGATTTGTACAGGCCAACTAAACTTGCACCCTTAGCACTTGATTTCGGACCATCCGCGTGACACGAAGCACATTGATACTTCTTGAACAGGGTTGCGCCTTGTTGCGCCAACGATATATCACCTGTCGTCGCTGATATACCGCCAGGATAGAACGGGCGCCCACCGCCTCCAGCTTGCCACTTTTCAAAGTCTTCACGACTCTGAACAACTACCCATCCACCCATTTCGGAGTGCTGAGTTCCACAGTAGATGTTGCAGTAAACGCGGTACTTACCAACACGCGTTGGCGTAAACCACATGTTCGTATAGCGACCTGGCTCTGCGTGACGCTGTATTCGGAATTCAGGAACATAAAATGCGTGAATGACATCCTGCGAGATCATCGAGAGCTTAACAGGGCTATTCACGGGAACGTGAATCTCGTTATTCTCTCTGGTGCCATCAGAATGCTGCGCATGCCACATCCACTGCTTACCAATCACGAAGATTTCACGAGCGTTCTTCGGTGGCTGATACACATCAGCAAATAGCCGAGAGGACCAGGTGAAAACTCCAAGGCCAAGTACCAATGCAGGCAACGTCCATGTCATCTCCAACAACGTATTGTGTGTTGTCGGATTTGACCGATCGACATTCGAGCCCTTACGGTACCTAGCTGCAAGAAAGGCAATTAATGCGATGACAATGATGGTAAACACCACCGTCAGGGCATTCATCACCCAGAACAGCTTATCAACTTCACCTGCATACTCTGACGCAGCAATAGGTGCTAACTGCAACTCGTTCATTCGTTATTCCCCGTGCCAGACACAACAGTCAAGCGGGACTTCCTCTCCTTACGCAGCGACTGGAACACAAAAGCTCCAAGCAACAATGCGGTCCCCGAACCCAAAATCTTCAACAACGTGACCACTCGTAAACCATAGACATTGCGAGCAGGATCGTAGTGATAACACATCAACAAAAATTGATCAGCAATCGACCCAATCCTACCCTCAGATGCCTCTGTTAATGCAAGATAGACATCCTTTCCAGGGTAAACAACACCGAACAAATATCGGGAAACTTTACCCATCGGAGTCAAAATCATCGTCACACTAGGATGAGCATACTGATCAGTCCGTTGGTCATACACGTAAACATAACCAAGCGAATCAGCCAGCCTTCGTATTTCGCTTTCGCTACCAGTCAGAAAATGCCAGCCATCGGACGCTCCCGCAATTCCAAGCTCACTCATGTAGCGTTTCTTAGATGCAAGCGCCACTTCAGCAGTTTCTTTCGGATTGATGCTGACGATGACAATCTCAAAGTCTCGCCCCACTTGCCACTTCAACGCAGGGTCGTGGAGACTCTCTACCTGCCCATGAAGCATGTTTGCGCATGTGTTCTTGCAGGAGTAAAAAGGCATCACCAACCAAACTGGCTTCTTACCAAAATACTTACCGAGACTGACCTTTGCCCCATTTTCATCCGTAAACTGTGCGTCTAATGGGACCTGATTCTCAAGTCTCTGTTTGACTGTCACATCACGCGCAGCATTTATGCCAGACGAAAATGTAGGACGTCCACCAGCCTGCGGTCCCATGCTGACTCCCTGGGACAAAACCATTCCTGAGCACAAGCCCCAGAAAAGCAGAACCACAGACCAGCGACGCATATCTGTCACTTAGTGCCCTTGTTGTCCTTCACTATGTGCTGCACCCGATTTGACGGCAGGGTGATCGTCTTCACCATGTGCATCAGCGGAGTCATGTCCGCCTCCGTGGCTGGCCGTGGCACCGGTCGCTGATCGACTCCCTGGATATTCCGTTTTGAAACTACTTACAGGTTCATTGCCGGAAACTCCAGAAATACCTTGTTTAGCCACAGCATCTATAGCGGACTCAATGCGCTCGCTATATGGTTTCTCAGCTTCCTTGAAGAGGTTCATCTCCTCTTTTGGATTTGCCTGCAGCTGCGGATGCGCAGGAAGTTTTCGCTCCACAGACCATCCAGGAACATTGGCATCACTGGCGTACTTTGGCTTCGTAAAGTTGAAGAACCACATCATCGCGGCACTCGATGTAACAAACAGTCCGACCAGTCCGCCAAAGGCAAGTACGAGCGGTGCTATCTTTACATCGGTGTGTTCATAACCGACGACGTAACCTGGGTTCTTAGAGTCTGACTTATGCATGACTCGATGCCTCCCACTGTTGCTTTGCTTCAATCAAACGCTGATCATGGCTAGGCACGAGCGCAACCTTGCGAGCATTACCGCTGAAGACATACACCCACACACCGCCAAGTCCAAGTAGCGCCCCAACGACACCAAGAATCACGGGAAGTGCGATCCCCCCGCTGAAGTTGACCATGAACGGAACAATCTGCCAAAAGAGGTCGACCATTCTCACGACCGCAATCCACCCAGCCACGAACCGAAGAATCGACGGTGTCCGCTTAGTCTTTCCAGAAAGCAACAAAAGGAAGGGGATGAAGAACTGGCATACAACCAATCCAGCACCGAGATATACCATCGGACCTTCAAACCGCTGCACGAAAAATATGTTCTCTTCCGGTAAGTTTCCCGACCAGATGATCAGGAACTGCGACAGCGTGAAGTATCCGTAGACCATAGTGAATCCAAACATCAGGTTTCCAAGGTCCTTGGTCAACAATGGCTGAATGATTCCGTTGTACGGAGACTTCGTACGCAGCGATGTAAGGATAAAGGTTCCGACAGCGATGGCAAACAACAGACTTGTCGCCATATGCCATGCACCGTACAGGGTAGAGAACCACATCGGATCTAGCGACATGATCCAGTCGGTCATCGCAAAGGTAAGAAGAACCACATGCAGAACTCCACCAGGAGCTGCAAAGTTTGTGCGCTTCGCTGCAATGGCCTCGTCCCGGTTGTCATCCTGCTTGAGCGACAACTTAGTTAGGTAATTCGTGCCGATAATCCAGTATGCAAAGTAGCATGCGCTACGAATGGTCCACGCAATCGGCGAATACCACAGCTGCTTGTTTGGGTGGAGGTGGTGGTGAATCTCATGGTTTGCCCATGGATAGACTTGACCATTCCAAGCTGCCCATACAAGTGGTAGGAAGAAGATTGCGAGTAACGGCAACGTCTTTGCACACGCTTCAGCGATACGCAAGATGGAAAGGCTCCACTGCGCACGAATAGTGTGATGCAAAAAGATTAACGTTGTGCTACCAATCGCAAGACTAAACCAAACCATAAATCCGTACAAGTAGGATGACCAAAAGATCTTCTTACCCGGATCAACATCCATTTGAAAGCCAACACCAAGCAAAATTAGCCCGACGAACGTCGCAGGTAATGCGATTGCCTGAAGCCGCTTAAATGATGAGACTGCACTGGAGGCTTCTGCGCTCAATTGTGTTCTCCTTCGGATGCGTGACCCGATTCATTTCCAGAAGCAGAGTGCCCTGTACCGTGCTCCTTAGGAGCATCACCGTGCATGGAATCATTCAGATTCGCAGGAAGTGGCAGTTTGCCAGCTTCCCGTAAAGCCGAGATATAAGCCACTACAGCCCAACGATCGTCAACGTCAGGTATACGGGATGAATAGCTATACATAGCTCCCTTGCCGTTTGCAATGACATCAAAGAACTGTCCTGGTTTGTAGGCACCGTACTTATTGTCGAGTAAGTTAGCCGGAAGCTTCTGCCAATACCCCATTCCACGCAACGCTACAAAGCCATTACCATCACCTGCAACGCCGTGACATGGCTGGCAGTAAATGTTGTATCGCTCTTGCCCGCGCTTTAGCATCGATGTGGCACCGCCAAATGCTTTCACACTTGCAGCAGGAATCACTTGCGCAAATACTTTGCCATTTCTGCCCGTCGTGCGTTCGTCCGGAGCAACGTAGCCGTTGAATGAAACAGTACCTGCGACATCAGGACGATCACCTTGACGATCGCTATAAAAGTCGGATGCAGCCCCAGAGTTCACACGTGGCTGTACCCATTGGTCGACATGGCAACCTGCAAGCAGGACTGTTACTGCGGCAGACGCCACTACAGCTGTTCCCTTTTTCAAGCTGGTACCTCCGATACATCCAGAGCTCCAAGACCCTGTAGGAACTCGGTCACGGATGTTTCA
>JBEDDQ010000279.1:0-3312 GCA_041176185.1 Armatimonadota bacterium
TGTTTTCCACAACGACACGGATGATTTCCCCAAATCCCAACGTAACAATGGCCAGATAGTCACCGCGAAGGCGAAGGCTTGGAAGCCCAACAACATAGCCGATCAATGCAGCCGCAAGGCCACCGGCGAGCATCGATGCAATCATAGGACCAGCACCAACAGCGAGGGACATCCAACCGGTGCCGATTTGTCCATCTTTTGGGAGATGTCCAAAGATGTCATTGTGGCCGTAAACGGTCAGAGCCGCGCCAACATAGGCACCAACTGCCTGAAACCCAGCATGTCCGATGGAGAACTGCCCTGTGAATCCATTAATCAGATTCAAAGAAACCGCCATAATAACTGCAATCCCGGACAGCATCAGGACACGGTAGACAAGGTCATCCATGTAAATCGGCAGCATCACGGAAAGCGTTGCCAACACACCGATGATAGCCAGTGCGATGACATAATTGATTGGTTTTGTCATCTCAGACTTTCTCCGGAGTGTTCTTGCCAAGCAGTCCTGCTGGACGAATCAAGAGGACGAGAATCAAAATCAGGAATGCGACAGCATCCGTCCAGCGACTCGGGTCAAAGTCCGTGGCTCCGAACTTGATGTGCGGAGCACCTTTGATGAACGATTCAGAGATGCCCATTAGAAGACCGCCAAGCATCGCACCTGGTATGGATCCGATTCCGCCGACGACAGCCGCAACGAATGCCTTGAGGCCCATTTGAACTCCCATCAGTGGGAGGAGGCTCTTGAACGTCAAACCGCCAAACAGAACACCACCCGCAGCGGCGAGGGCTGCGCCGATGCTAAATGTAAATGCAATGACATTGTCCGTCGGAATTCCCATCAGGCCAGCAGCATCGAAGTCATGGGAAACAGCGCGCATCGCCTTACCCATTTTTGTCTTCTGTACGATGTACCACAGGACGGCCACCAGGATTGCTGAGACCACAACCATCACGAGCTGGTGCTTCGAAATGGTGATGCCCCCTGCCTGAATCGTGGAATCTGGCCCGGATGGCAGAATCTCAGGATAAAACTTTGGGTTTACTCCAAATACAAATGGCAGCTGGGCGGCACCTTCGATGAAGAGTGAGACGCCAATTGCAGTAATGAGGGCAGTTAGCCGGGGAGCGCGACGAAGCGGCCGGTAGGCAAAGCGTTCAATCACTAGGCCAAGGAGTACACACGCGGCCATCGCTATCAGCAATACTGGCAAAAGCTGCACAAGCCCCGCGAATACAGTCTTTTGCGCTGTTACTTTAAGCCACCCACAGGCATAAAAGCCCACAAAGGAGCCGACCATAAAGACATCCGAGTGCGCAAAATTAATGAGCCTCAGGACGCCGTAAACCATGGTATAGCCGAGGGCAATGAGGACATAGACACTGCCGAGCTGTATGCCATTGATGAGAATTTGGAGGAACTGGTCCATAAATGGTTAACGGGCAGTGGTTGAAACCACTGCCCGCGTTGCCTTTCTAGTTCTTAGGTTCGATTGTCTTCGTATAGACGAACTTATCGCCCTTAATCTGCACAACGACACCCGACTTATTCGCGTTACGATTTTCATCCAACGTAATTCGTCCGGTCACCGCATCGTAGTCTTTCGTCTCAGCCAATGCTTGGCGAACCTTAGCACGCTCAAACGAACCCGCACGCTTAATGGCATCCGCAAGAATCATCATCGCATCATAACCCTGAGCAACAAGCGCGGCTGGCTCCTTGCCCTTAGCCTTCTTGTATGCAGCAACGAAGTCCTGAACACGCTTGGATGTCTCGCTTGCTGAATAGTGGGTTGAGAAGTAAGCACCCTCAAGTGCTCCGCCTGGTCCGCCGGCGCCCTTTACGAGCTCAGAAGAATCCCAGCCATCACCGCCCATGAGAGGAGCTTTGATGCCAATCTCACGTGCCTGACGTGCAATCGTTCCGACCTCACCGTAATAACCGGGAATAAAGACACCATCTGCATTCGTGGTCTTTACCTGCCCAAGCTGCGAACGGAAGTCAGAGTCCGATGCCTTGTAGCTGACATCGGTGGCAATCTTCCCGCCCATTGCAGTGAATTCCTTGATGAAAGCATCTGCAAGCCCAACAGAATAATCCTGGGATGGGTCACGCAGAACGGCCACATTCGACAGCTTCAGTTCATCCTTGGCGAACTTCGCCATGATGTAGCCTTGGAATGGATCGATGAAGCAGACGCGGAAAATGTAATCTCCGACTTTGGTGACATCCGGGTTAGTCGATGATGGCGAAATCATCGGGATTCCGGCACGCTGATATTCAGGCGCAGCCGTCTTGGAGCGGCTGGATGCCACTTCACCGAGAACAGCAACGATGTCTGCATCAGATGCAAACTTAACAGCAACAGTCTTCGCCTCTTCAGGCTTTGACTGGTCATCCTGAAGCTCAACCGTGACAGGATACTTCTTACCAGCAACTTCAATTCCACCTGCAGCATTGATTTCTGCAAGCGCATACTGAATTCCCGCATCAGATTCCTGGCCAAAAGTCGCGGTCTCACCGGTCATCGATGAATACTCACCAACCTTAATGGCTTTGACATCTAAATTCTGCGTCGCCTTGGTGGATGTTTCTCCCGTAGTTCCGCCGTCCTTCGGGGCTTTACAGCCGCCAACACCGATAGATACAAGCGTCGCAACAGCTAGGGCGGACATCCACCCGACACGTACCGTATTGTTCATATCCGTAACTCCTGAAACCAAACTTCGCTTACGCACTGATGTGCGCAACAGCATCCTCCAATGACTCCACAATCACCAAAACTGTACTAAGACCGGTGATCTCAAACACTTTCCGCTGAGATGCCCTTGGCACCGTCAAGACATAAAATCCTTGCTCAGCAACCAGACGCTTGTGGACAGCAACCAACATCCCTAGGCCTGTTGAGTCGATGTATGAGACATCTGAGAGGTCAATGACGAGGCGCACCGCACCGGCATCGATGACCTTGTCCAAATGTTCACGCACCCGCACAGCCTGGTCGATGTCAAGCTCTCCAGTCAGTCGGACGACCGGGACATCGGATGTGGTTTGTATTTCAATGCTGATTTCAGCCATGCGTCATACTTTCCGTGCGTTTTGCACCGTATGCAGAGTGATTCCCGCTAGTATACCAAGCGCAATCAGTGTGAAGAACAAACCAACGCGAAAACTAGCTGGATGATATTTGATTCGCCCAGTGCCATTAAGGAGCAAGGATCCGGGTTCCCCCCCCCTATGGCGTTGCAGATCTCCACCGCGCTCAATCTCCCAGCCAGCATCCCGCATGACGTTCACGTTGAGTGGGCTAT
>JBEDDQ010000280.1:0-3097 GCA_041176185.1 Armatimonadota bacterium
AGAGTTTTTGCCCACTTTCGGGGGCATCCGGGTTCCAGTCGTAGGCGGCTGTCGTGCCCCCGATAGCGGATTTGATGATGGCAATCGGTTGTTTCAGTGCCTTGGTGACTGCGCGTGCAAAGGTTACTTCGGGGCCAAAGGCATCGTTGGGTGTGAGCGATGTCCAGCCTTGGAAGCCCGCTTTCGGGAGCTCTGGCAAACTTGTAAAGCGCACATCGGGTTGTGTCGCGCCCGCACCCTTGTAGGTGGGATAGGAGTCAATTTTCGCGGCATGGGCATCGGAGCCGACCATGTTTGACTGACCTGCGAGGATGAAGACCTTGATGGGAGTGCGCATGGCGTAGATTCTAGCAGGGATTTAGTCGATGATTTCGAAGCCTGCGATGTTTAGGAAGTGGTCTTTCGAGCCAAAAGGTGTGCCCGGGGCAAGTCGAATGGTGATGGTGTGGCGGGTACGGGCAAGCCCCGTGATCTGATACTCGAAGGGAAGCTGTCGCCCGGGGCCAAACTGGTCTACGCGCGGCATTTCTGCAGGTTTGTCATTTATGAGGATGTCTGCAAAGCCACCATCATCAAACCGGTAGCCAAGCCACTTGATGCCTGTTCCGGTAAAGGTGTACGAGATGGTCGCGCCGACTTCGTTACTGAAGTGCCACGGACCGGGGTTCTGCCATTGACCTGTGTACGTGAGCTGCGAATGGTGGACCTGCTGTCTGGCATTCGGGTCGAGCAGTGAGCGGTATGGCTCGCCTTCGGGGATGAGGTGGAATGCGCGGACAAGGGCATCCGGGTGCCCGGCGACATGCCAGGTAAGCGCCTCGCCATCCGATGGCCGGAGGGCAGTCAGTTTTGGCACAAACGGCTTTTCGGAGCGCAGCGTAAGTGCGATCGGACCGTACATTAAGGTGACGGGAAAGGGTTTGGCGGAATCAAAGGGCTCCAGCGAAAAGCGCAGCGGGAGGGTAAGCGTAAATGCGATATCGCCTGTGAGCGGCTGGCGGATGACGAGCCAGTGGCCGGATTTATCGTGTAGGACGGGCATGTTTTTGCCAGTCGCATCGTTTTTGAGGTGCGGAAGACCCGCGGCCCACATCGGAAGTCGGATTTTGATGTTCTGGCGCATCCCGTAACTTCCCGACCACTGAAACTGCACGACTTTGGACTCTGGAAAGGTGGTGGAGATTCGCAAGGTTCCGTTCTTGGTGCGGATGATGGACGGGATGAACTGGAGGACTGCCAGGTCTCCAGCTGGCGTTTGCATCGCGATTTGGGATGGCAGATCGGCAGCAGCCATCGGACGTGTGCCAGCGCAGCACGGGTAGGGAGCGCCGTAGAGAGTCTTGATGGCACCGCCTGGGTTGTAGTCAGCGTAGTAGAAGACACGACCATCCGGGCTTGTAGGGATGCTGGCGGCCAGCCCATTCCAGATCAGCTTCTCGGTCCAATCAGCATAATGTGCAGTGCCGGTAAAGCGGTGGAGATAGCGTGTGAGCTTGAAGCAGGCCCATGTTCCGCACTGGGTCTCAAAGGTGTTGTGCGTTGTTTCCACACGTGTACGGCGCACGGCGGAAGGGATGAGGGATTCATCGGGACCAAATCCACCTGTGCTGTAAAACTGCGTATTAGTGAGATATACAAATGCATTTTTAATTGTTGCCAAATAATGCTGATCACTACTGCTGTTATAAGCCATTGCCGCTCCGCACAAGGTATTGATATGTGAATACGCGTGATAGCTGGGAGCGAGGGTGTGGATGTTCTGGTTTGCCGCAAACGCATTCCAGTAGCGTGTGTATTCCCAAACCTGTGCAAAGCGGCGGTAGCGGTCATCCCCGGTTGCATCCGCGGCCCTGTAGAGGTTTTCAGAGAGGGTGTACCACTCTGCGGCATCCGCTCCGTAAGGCCGTGTCCTGTCGAGGTGTTTCTCTGCCCAATCTGTGATGGTGGCGAGGTGTCGTTTTGCGGAAAAGCTCTTTGTGAATACAATCGCATCCACGAGGCCACCGACCATTTTTTCGTAGGTGTAGTGGTATGTGTTCGGTTTGTCGGTGTAGAAGAAGTAGCCATCCGGGCGGATCGTTGCAGCCCAGCCGCGTATCAAGGCATCAAGTTTGCCCCGGCATCCGGCATCGTGGTCTGCGGCAGCAAAGCGTGAGAGCGCTGAGAGAAGCTGTCCAAATATGTGAAAGGTGTCGCTTGTGTACCAGCCTCCGAGGTCTTTGCCGGGGGCGGGAAGCCCTGCGCGGATGCGAAAGCCTTTGAGGAGGTCATCATTTGGGATGCGTAGCAGGTCAGCTTTGACCGTGTCCCGCATTCGCTTGAGGGGGCCATCGGTAAGTGTGATGGCAGCATAGGGAAGCATTTCCAAATGGTTTTGCACAAGCTTAGGCATGAATTATTCTAGGGCATACCGGTTTTTGAACCTGTGTCGCGAACTTTATCCTCTGATAGGGTGAAAGGCAACGAGATGAAACGCTTTGCACTGCTTCTATTTATAGTGATTGGCCTTGGTATCGCGAGTGCAGCGCCGTGGCGTGGCGCGAAGGATCGCTCTGTAAAGTGTTCCAGCGGCGATTGCTTGCCGGTTGCCCCGCAGGCGGTTTTGGGCGAAAAGCCAGTGGATAAGCCATCTAGTGATCGATAGGTTTCTGCAGATTGGTTCGCTTGAAAGGTTACACCGATGTACGATCAGCGGCCTCTTCTCCCTAAGGAAAGTGTGTTTTTTGGACGCTGGGATCGTCGTCGCTGGGACCGGGCCATCACTGTAAACAGCGGTAGCTACGTTTACACACGCTTTTCCGGCGCGTGGATTGCTGCGCACTTCGACATCTCTCTGAATCAAGCACCGTTTCCCACGCTTGCCTGGCAGATTAATGACCAGCCGTGGCAAGAAGCTGAGCTTTCATCCAGTCTGCTACTTGGCCATGGTCTTGGCGCCGGGGTGCATAAAGTGCAGCTGATGGTTCGTGGCCTCGATGAACACCAGAGTCGCTGGAAGCATCCGCTGATCGCAAGCGTGACGTTCACCGGCTTTGCCATCGCGGATGGCGGCAAGTTTTACAAACCCCTTTCCGAATGGGTGCATCCAAAACTGACA
>JBEDDQ010000281.1:0-4279 GCA_041176185.1 Armatimonadota bacterium
GTGCAACATGGAGGACATCGTAGCTGTGGATATTCCCAAGCAGCGCAGTTGCTACTCCAGCGATGATGGCATCTTTGGTCGCAAGTGATATCTCAGCTTTTATCCAGCTGCCAACTGCGACAACGATTAATGCTAGTGCAGGAGCGAACAACGGTGAGTAGACGCAGACCTGAAAGACGGATATTTCGGGTTGAAACAAATCAATTGGCTGGCCGGTAAACCCTCGTGCAGAGCTGAATCCACCGAACAGGTATCCAAATCCAGATGACAAACAAGTAAACACCAACGCCAGGTGTTGATGCTTTTTATCTGTAAAGACCGTTCTGGTCAGGCCGGCGATGGCAAAGACAAGCCCCGCAACACCGATGAGACGCCCAACATGGTACGCAGCTGCCCCACCAGTGACTTTACTCAGCCCTCCGAGAATCAAAAACCAAATGTTAAAGAGCACGCTCTTTTGCGGCTCTATACAAAATCGGTTTTCCTGAAAGAACTGCCCCTGAGCGACCTGCTTCATCCATGACAAGTAGACCGCCGAGTCATCGATGTTATGCAGCATCCACGTGTAGACATGCCCGTCAGGAGTCGCTGCAGCTGCAATGATGTAGGGAAGGCTTGATAGAACCATCAGTGCGATGGCAATAAACAAGGTGAACTGATGCTGCTTTAGTCGTTGCACCATGAGGGTGTTAATCGGTGAAAGCCGTGATTGTTACGCGATGGCGACGATACTCGCCTGGCTCGATAGTCATCAGGCGGCCAGCTTCCCGCTCCGCGGCACGTCCAAGGACTTTACATGTCCCAGGTTCGATGCCGCAAACATATTCTCCCTCACCAGTCATCTTCCACTGGGTAAAGTGCGGCAACTCGCGGGTGTTCCAGCTGATTCTCACACCAAAACGAAGGCGTTGGTTATAGAGTTCTGCAGTAACATCCCCTTGCGGCATCTCATGGTAAAAACACTGCTCAGCATAACCGCTAATTGGAGCCATAAAGCTACGGGCATCGGCAATCCCGGATGCAGCCACCGCATCCCGCGGGCTGGTCTCAGTACCATCCGGCAAGCGCAAAACCGTATCTTCACTCAGCAGCGGCCAGCCAAAGTTGAGGTGATACAGCAGCATCAATGGGCTGGTCTTGAACCCAGCGTTATGAACGGTATCGGTAATCGTGAGGCTTGATTTACCAATAGGTGTGCTGATCACGCGGCGGAGACGGAGGTTGTCTCCGAACACCGTCGCTTCCCGCATCGTCCCTTCGACATAAACCGTGGCCTCATCCTCATCTTCCCAGTCGGTCCAAGCCCCTGTCTCGGCAGCAGGGATGTGCGATAACTTGCCGTGGATGCCAAGAGACTCATCGCCATCGACATTTGCGGCGCCTGCGTTCGCCAGCCCACACCCGGTCAACAGCCCACCGTGAAAGGTTTGCAGCCATCCACGTCCTTCTGGAACGAATGCATGCGGATGACCCCACCCTGTGGATGAAACCCATGCAAATGGCATCCCGTTATAGGTTGCCGCCGAGATGTCCATCCCGCGGGAATACATCACCGTAAAGTCAAGCCCACCACCAGAGCGGACTCGGGCAGCCTTGATACCGCCTTCAACGCCTTCATCGTAGGTGAATCGCTCGACGCCCGCGACCTGGGTGAAGTCACCCACATACGCTGCTACCTGCCGTTTGGTTAGTTCCTTACCGAATAGCTGCATCAGACTCCTCCAGCGCTGGCGCTGGCCAGCCATCCTCACAAGCAAGTGCCATCACGGCTGCTGCCATCTCTGCCGCACGCCTTCCATGCCCGGCCCCGTGGGAAACCACACAACCCTGGATAGACAGCTCGACATCAAAGTGTGCCGAGCGTCCATCCCCGGAACCAGATACGACCCTATACTCCGGCAGACAGCGATAACGCGCCTGCGTCCGCATCTGTAAATCAGATTTAGCATCGGGCAGGCCATCTCCAGCAAGCACCACCGCCAGCTGCTCTCCCAGAACACTACTCAAATAGGCATCCAGGACATCCCAGCCACGACGTAAATAGACCGCCGCCGCAACCGCCTCAAATAGCTCTTCAGCGATACGGTCATCAGATGTACGGCCATCTTCAATCTCAGACTTCCCCGCAATCACCATAGCGGTCAAGCCGAGTCTTCTTGCTGCCGCCGCAAGGGATGTTCGATTTACCATCACCTGCTCGCGGCGGTTGAGGTCTTTCGCAGCTCCATCTTCGGGTGTCCCAGCAAACAGCTTTGCCGCCGTCCACAAGCGAACAACAGCATCTCCCAGATACTCTAGGCGTTCGTAGCTGGGAAGGACATCGGATGACGCACTCCGATGGGTGAACGCCTGACGGAGAAGAACATCCCCATCAGACATCCCCCACTGTGCGGCAAAGGCATCGATCAGCGGTGCGGTATCAGTCAACGAGTTCGTCCACTGCCTCCCGGATTCGGCGAACCCCTTCGTTTATGGCATCCATGCTGGTCGCGTATGAGAACCGAACGAAGTCTGGCGTCCCAAAGCCGCTTCCAGGCACCACGGCAACGCCCTTGGATTCGAGGAGGTAGTCGGCGACGTCATCCCCTGATGTCAGCTCCTTACCCGCTGGCGTTTTCTTTCCATAGAGCCCGCTGATGTTCGGGAAGACATAGAACGCTCCCTGAGGCATTCGGCACTTGAAACCAGGGATTGCATTGAGCCCAGCTACGATGACATCCCGTCGCGCCATAAACGCTGCACGCCACTCCGCCAGAAACTCCTGAGGGCCATCAAGCGCGGCAACACCGGCATACTGCGCGATGGATGTTGGATTCGATGTGACCTGATCCTGAAGACGGCCCATCGCCGCAACCAATGCCTTGTCTCCTGCGACGTAGCCAAGGCGCCAGCCTGTCATGGAATAGGCTTTTGACATCCCATTGCAGGTAAGCGTCCACTTTGCGATCTCCGGGGACAGCGCAGCGACCGAAATGAATTCGCCATCATAGACGAGCTTTTCGTAGATCTCATCCGAGATGATGTAGATACCCTTGGATGCCGCGAGCTCAGCGACTTCACGGATACGACTGATCGGCCACATAGCGCCTGTCGGGTTACTCGGTGAGTTAATAACAATCACTTTGGTTCGATTGGTGATTGCAGCTTCGATGGCCTCAAGCGTCGGTACGAAGTTGTCGTCATCCGATGCCTGAACGATAACGGGCACTCCACCGGCAAGCTTGACTTGCTCCGGGTACGAAACCCAGTAAGGCGCCGGAATGATGACTTCATCGCCATCATCGACGAGGACCTGAAAAATGTTGTACAGGCTATGTTACCGCCACAGGAAACGATGACCTCAGCAGCGGTGAATGTCAGTCCATTGTCACGCTGAAGCTTGTTGATAATGGCATTCTTCAAAGCGGGGATACCTGCACTGGGCGTGTACTTGGTAAAGCCCTTTGCGAGCGCATCGATGGCAGCGGCCTTAATGTGATCTGGCGTGTCAAAATCCGGCTCACCAGCACCAAAAGCGACGACATTAATGCCGTCCGCTTTCATCTGATTCGCCTTTGCGGTGATGGCGAGAGTTGGCGATGGTGCGCAGGCCTGCGCGCGGCGGGATAGTGGAGTCATACGGGACCAATTGTAGCCCGTAGTACACGCACGGGCAATCCCGGTTGACATCCCGAAAAACCACCCCTCCATGGTAATCTAGGCAGGTAGTGCACCTTATAAATAGAACCGGAATTGTTGACCATGCGTGACATCCTGATTTCCCATTTCAGCAGCGCTTTTACAGGCAACCCGTTTGGCGGGTATCGAACTCTGGCAGAAGCCGCAATGGACTGGCGGATGTGGGTGATGCTTGCGATTGCCATCGTGGTTTCAACCACTGTGCACGAAGCTGCGCACGCCTACGTTGCGGACAGGCTCGGAGACCCAACGCCGCGTGAGGCTGGGCGAGTTACCCTCAACCCACTGCGACATTTTGATGCTGTTGGTGCGATTCTGATGGGTGTTGCAATCTGGACTGGCTTACCGATTGGTTGGGGAAAGACCGTCCCAGTTGATGGAACCAAGCTGCGCGAACCAAAGCGGACATCCATGGCCCTGGTCGCAGCCGCAGGCCCCATCGCCAACATCACAGCTGCAGTAGTCTTTGCCGGTGTTCTCCGGATCTTCTTAGCCAGCGGCTTCGCAACGTTCAATGAGTGGACAATGATGGCATTGCTCACCTTGGTCATCAGTGTCGGCCTGAATGTTGCGCAGTTCGTCTTCAACCTTATTCCCGTGC
>JBEDDQ010000282.1:0-3106 GCA_041176185.1 Armatimonadota bacterium
TGGCAGCAAGTCTGAGCGGTATAGCGTGAATAGAGCCCCTGTTGGTTTCGGCCAAGAGGGGTTTTTCTTTTTTGAGCATCGAAGTGCCAGTCGAAAATGGTCTTGCTGCAACGTGTGAGATTAACGTTGGCAACTGTCAAAAGTCGTTATGCGTGTGACCTGCATATCGATACGGTTTGGCTCATACAAAAATAAAACTCCCCGCCCAGGATGTCCTCGGAGGGGAGTTCTTGTTGCCAGCCGTGTGGCGCTTAGGCCTCGGTGATCGTGATGGACTTGATTGTCTGATTCGTCGATGGACGATCCTGTGCACCGGTCTGGGTCGTTGCGATTGCATCGAGGACTTCCAACCCGGATGTCAGCTTGCCAAAAATGGTGTAAGCCGGTGGCAAACCGTAGTCGCTATGCATGATAAAGAACTGGGATCCATTGGTGTTTGGTCCAGCATTTGCCATCGCCAGCGTTCCACGCGTGTACTTACGGGTAACTGTCTCATCGTTGAAACGGTAGCCTGGACCACCACGACCCGTACCCGTTGGATCGCCGCCCTGAATCATAAAGCCCTTGATGACGCGGTGGAAGATGACATTGTCATAAAAACCTTCGCGTGCGAGGAAAACGAAGTTGTTTACGGTCATTGGCGCCTCGGCTGCATACAGCTCGAGCTCCATTGTTCCAGCAACGGTTTCAATCGTCGCGGTATAGGTCTTGGCCAAATCGATGCTCAGCGCGGGTGGCGCTGCGTACTGCTTATTGCTCATGTGCATATTGTAACCGACGACTGTACATCGATTTATAGTCGATTACGAACTTTGCTCCCGCGAAGTTGGTATTGTAAAGCTGATGAACGTTCTCGAGTCCATGCGTGTCGCACTAAGTGCGTTGATTGCGAATAAGCTTAGGTCTATCCTGACGATGCTTGGTGTGATTATCGGTGTGGGAGCTGTCATCATCATGATTGCTATCATCCAAGGTGCACGTCAGAAAGCCATTGCCAACTTCCGCGGAAATGGCGCCGATATCGTATTCGCCGTTTATGCACCGAAACGCGAAGGTGGAAGCGCAGCCCGATTGGATGGCTTGAATCTTGATGATGTGGAGGCTATTCGCCGCCAGGTTACACAGATTGACGCCATTGTCCCGCGCCTAGAAGAGCCTGCAAAGGTCTTGCGTGGATCGAAAACGTACTCCGCGCAAAGCGTGGGTGCGACGGCGAACTTCCTTGATGTCTCTGTTGTCGAGCTCGCTGAGGGCCGGTTCATCAACGCAGAAGATAACTATACGTGGGCAAAAGTCGCTGTCCTTGGCCACAAAGTCGCCCTTGAGCTCTTTGCGCCAGGTGAAGAACCAATAGGCCAGACCGTCGTCGTTGCGACCGGCCAAGCCAAAGTCCCTGTTACCGTCGTCGGTGTGCTCGCCCGCAAGGGAAATTCAAACTTTGGGACAAGCCCGGATGACCAGGTTTTCCTGCCATACGAGTCCCAGCGAAAGCGTCTCTCCAACACACGGATTGTAGCCGCGGTCAATGCAAGGTCCCTCCCAGGTCAGAGCGAGGAAGCCGCTAATCAAATATTTGCGGTCCTGAAGGCCCGACATCCACTAAATGCCAAAGACTTCATCGTTGATACGCAGGAAGGCATTATCAAGCAGCTCGATCAAGTCCTGATGCTTTTCCAAGTCGTGATGGGAGGTGTCGGTGGTCTGAGTCTGCTCGTTGGTGGAATCGGCATCATGAACATCATGCTGGTTTCCGTCACGGAGCGCACTCGGGAAATCGGTATCCGAAAGGCTGTCGGTGCCAAGCGGGCGAATATTTTGATTCAGTTTGTCATTGAGGCGATGACGGTGAGTGGTGTCGGTGGGATGCTTGGAGTTGGTTTTGGGTATGGCGTTTCTAGCATCATCGGGATGATTGCCAAGGATAACCTCCCTACCTATGTGCCGCTCTGGGCAAGCCTTACCGGATTTTCGTTTGCGCTCGGCGTCGGGATGTTCTTTGGCATCTATCCGGCAATCCGAGCAAGCAAGCTGGATCCAATTGATGCCCTTCGATTTGAATAAAGCGGTGATGCAGTCTGGCTGTGATTGGAACAAAGTCTGTAGCCATTGGAAGCATGACTTAGCGTTCTAAGGCCAATTACGCATCACGCCGTTTGAGCATTCATTTGCTATTTCCGTGCATCCGACAATTCCCAGTGGATTTTGCGGGGTTGATGCTTGAAATGTCGTGGTGTCAGCATTACACTTTGGCATGAAACGCACTGCTCTCCTCGCTATCACCGTGGGTGTGATAGCCTCTGCATCGTCGCTGGGATGGAACGTCGTCCAACAAAAAGAAGGTTACACCGACACTCCATACATCTTCCCGGGTTCCAAGTGGCGTGTCCATGATGCGAACCGTCCTGTGCCCCCTGTGGTAACACCAGCACCTGGTGGAGCCCCTGTTGCTGCACCATCGGATGCGATTATCCTCTTCGATGGCAAAGACCTCTCTAAGTGGACTAACCAGAAGTGGAAGGCCGTTGGCGGCGCGATGATGTGCCGTGAAGAAGGCGAGAAGGTTGTCTTCGTCGGTGACACCGAAACGATCGAAAAGTTCGAAGACTTCCAGCTCCACGCTGAGTGGGCGACCCCAACTCCAGGGCGCGAGAAGTCCCAAGGCCGCGGCAACTCCGGTATCTTCCTCTCTGGAAAGTACGAAGTACAGGTTCTGGATAGCTTTGAAAACCCAACCTACGCGGATGGCCAGGCAGGCGCTATCTACGGTCAGAAGCCTCCGATGGTCAATGCTGCACGCAAACCAACCGAGTGGCAGACCTATGACATCTTTTATACATCCCCTCGCTTCGATGCAGCCGGCAAGCTGACCAAGGCAG
Organism: Armatimonadota bacterium; assembly: GCA_041176185.1. Classification (GTDB taxonomy): domain Bacteria; phylum Armatimonadota; class Armatimonadia; order Armatimonadales; family Armatimonadaceae; genus CAIRTT01. The sequence goes on from JBEDDQ010000282.1 coordinate 2,877, forward strand.
GCTATGTAACAGTTGTCCACAACGGTGTCCTTGTGCAAAATCATCATGAGATTCTTGGAAACACCAACCACAAGTCTGCGCCATCGTACGTGCCACATGGTCCCGGTCCAATCCGCCTCCAGGACCACAGCAACGCGACCCGTTTCCGTAACATCTGGATTCGCCCCCTTAAGGATGCTTCGTAATCCAGCCAGCTAACCAACAGGGCGTTTCCTCGTGAAGCGCCCTTT
>JBEDDQ010000283.1:0-3980 GCA_041176185.1 Armatimonadota bacterium
AGGGGCCGAATGTCTTCCTCTCGTACAAGCTAAGGTCGCGTGTCAGGAGTCTACAATCGTATGAGAGGTTAGGCGGAAACAGAGTGTTCTGACATACGTATTCGCGATGCGTGAGCCCTGATTTCGGGATCAGAACGAAATCAAACTAGTGTCAATGTCAGAGAAGTCCACGTCTAGGTAAACAATGATGTTTCAGCCAGCGGGAGACGTGTCAGTTAAAGAAAAAAGGAAGGTTCCGAAGGAACCTTCCTCTATTATGAGATAAGCGTATCGATTAACGCTTGCTGAACTGGAATCCGCGGCGTGCACGCTTGCGACCGTATTTCTTACGTTCTTTAACGCGTGGGTCACGTGTCAAGAATCCACCGCGGCGTAGAGGTGTACGGAGCTCAGGATCTGCTTCGACAAGCGCCTTGGAAATACCGTGGCGAAGAGCACCTGCTTGGCCGGAGATTCCACCACCGTGGGTCTTTGCCATCACACTATAGCGACCTTCGGTCTGTGTGACTTGGAAAGGCTGGTTAATCAACGCTTCAAGAGTACGGCGGCAGAAATATTCAAGCACGCCCTTCTTGTTAACTTCGATCGAGCCATCTCCTTCAGACAACCAAACACGGGCTACAGCGTTTTTACGCTTACCGGTACCGTAGTAGCGAACTGCATCTGCCATGATTATGCTCCTGCCTCAGCGGATTCACCGAGCTGGCCGCGGTGACGCGCCAACCCTTCTTCGCCGGCGTAAACCTTGAGTTTGCGCATCTGCTGAGCGCCCAGCGCATTGTGTGGGAGCATTCCCTTTACAACACGATAGATTGCCAGCTCTGGGCGTCGCTCATGCAACGTTCCGCGCTCAATTTGCTTGATACCACCTGGGTACAAAGTATGGTGGTAGATAGGCTCATCAGCCTTGTTGTTACCAGTCATCACTGCACGGGCTGCATTGATGATGACCACATGGTCACCACAATCCAAGTGTGGAGCGAAGTATGGCTTGTTTTTACCGCGAAGCAGCTTTGCAGCTTCGGCAGCCAATCGTCCGATAGGCACGCCAGTCGCATCGAGTACGACCCAATCGCGCTTGATGTCCGCTGGCTTCAGCGAATACGTCTTCATATCGTCTATTCCTTGTTCCTAAGGTCTATCCGCACGCCATCATACGAGACATGCTTCAAAGTCAAACCATGTGGCGGTGCCACCCGCGGGCAAATGCCCTTATTCTTCAGAGCCAAAACAGCTTCGATTCGCCCAACGGAAATTCGTCCTAAACCGACTTCAACCAATGACCCGACGATGGCTCTAACCATTTGTCTGAGAAAAGCATTGGCAGTGATATGAATCACAACCAAGTCGCCTCTCTTTCGAACATCAATAGCATCCATCCTGCGAACCGTACTCTTGCCCTTAGCCGCATTACCAAAAGAGGCAAAATCATGAACACCAATCAGGCATTCAGCGGCATCGCGCATCGCGTCGATGTCCAACCTTCGGTCGACGTGCCAAGCACGGTTCCCTAGCATCGGACGACGAAACTTCCCGTTATCAATCAGGTACATGTACGTCCTGGATGTCGCAGTCCGCTGTGCGTGAAAGGTCTCATCAACCTCTGTTACACCCCTGACTACCAAATCCCGCGGCAAGATTGCATTTAGTGCAATCTCTGCCTGCTCATCACTAAAACGCCAGCAGACATCCGCGTGGACAACTTGCCCTGTAGCATGCACACCCTTGTCAGTTCTTCCCGCTCCGTGAACACGAACCCGGTATCCCGCTAAGCGTGTAAACGCCATCTCCAACTCTCTCTGAACAGATCGCACATCCGGTCCCTGGAGCTGATAGCCCTCGAAACCAGAACCGTCATACTCAACAAGCATCCGGATGCGCTTATCTGTCACGAATCAACACCACCAAAACCTGGTTTGATTAACCGTCAACAAACTCCAATATAACAATCGGAGCACCGTCTCCACGACGAATACCCTTTTTAGCCATACGAGTGTAACCACCATGCCGCTCAGCAAATGCAGGAGCGATAACGGTGAAGAGTTCCTTCACAATATCCTCGTCGTCTGCAGAACGACCACCGAAGGTGGCACGTGCAATACGGCGCGAATGAACTGAATCATCCTTCGCACGCGTCACGAGCTTTTCGATGAGGGGCTGAATCTCTTTAGCACGGGTCTCTGTGGTTTCGATGCGCTTGTAGATAATCATCGAGCGCAGAAGCCCCTTGAGCAGCGCCTTCCGCTGATCCGATGGTAGGCCGAACTGACGGCCGCCAATCCTATGTCGCATTTATTTACTCCTCATCGAAGTCCGGGTACTCACCGAGTCCCGAGTCCTTAAGAGCAAGTCCCAGTTCCTGGAGTTTTTCCTTCACTTCCGTGAGGGACTTGCGACCGAAATTCCGGATATTCAGCAAGTCAACTTCAGAGATCTGAGTCAAGTCATGTAGTGTCAGCAATTGCGCCTTCTTCAGGCAGTTGTATGTCCGGACCGAAAAGTCCAACTCTTCAATCCGTTGTTGGTGCCCAGCTGGAATCGCTGCCTGCGCACTAGCCGTGAGTGCCGGAGCCGATCGAAGCGGGCGACCGGTAAGGGTCATGAACCGCTCAAAGTGCTCTGTTAGCAGCTCAGCAGCCTGTGAAACAGCTACAGCAGGCTCAATTGTTCCGTTAGTGGTGACTTCAAGCGTGAGACGCTCATAGTCATTACGGTTCCCTACACGTGTCGGATCAACCGTGTAGTTGACCTTACGCACAGGACCGAACGCCGACGGAACTGGGATTTCACCAATAATGTCCGATCGACGGGACGTATCAGGCATGACGTAGCCACGCCCGGTACGAACCGTCAACTCAACATACAAACTCGCCGCTTCATCAGAAATGCGCGCCAGATAAACATCAGGGTTGACGATTTCAACATCTGTAGGGCAGATAACATCCGCTCCACTGATGATGCCAGCACCCTTTGTGTCTATCCGCAATGTCCACACATCTTCGCCACGCTCAATGGCATCGTCATGGACCTTGACACACAGTTCCTTGAGGTTCAAAAAGAGCTCAGTAGCATCTTCCTTGAGACCCGCAATCGACTGGAACTCATGTTGTACACCTTCAATCTTGACAGATGTAACAGCAGCTCCTTCGACTGAAGAAAGCAGAACACGTCGCAACGAGTTACCAAGGGTGGGACCGTAACCAGGTTCAAGAGGCTCGACCACGAACTTGCCGTAGTTTCCCTCCGTCTCAAGGACGCTGATTTCTGGCTCTCTAGAATCGGAATGTACCATTCTTTCTCCTTTGACCACTTATGCAGTCGTGCAACGCATTAACGTGAGTAGAACTCGATAATGATCTGTTCCTTGACCGTCGTATCAACCTCATCACGCCGAGGCGCAGTAATAACCTTGCCAGAGAATTGGTTGACATCGAGGGACAACCAACTAGGGACACGGCCAGCACCGGATGCGAGCGCATCCTGAATCAGCGCATTACGGCGGGCAGACTCGGCCAACGTAACAACATCGCCTGGGCGCAGTTGAATCGATGGAATGTCAACAGTCCGTCCGTTGACCAGGAAGTGACCATGGTTGACGAACTGCCTGGCCTGCGCACGGGATGTGGCAAAGCCAAGGCGGAAAACAGCGTTGTCGAGGCGGAGTTCGAGAAGCTGCAGGAGGTTTTCACCGGTGATACCACGACGACGTGTCGCTTCTGCAACGTACGCACGGAATGGTCCTTCAAGAACACGGTAAACCTGACGCATCTTCTGCTTTTCGCGAAGCTGGCTACCATAGTCCGTAATCTTGGCTGGGCGGCCCGTATTGCCCTGCCAACCTGGAGCATAGTTGCGTCGCTCAATAGCGCACTTCTTCGAATAGCAGCGAGCCCCCTTGATATAGAGCTTCTCGCCAGCCCGTCGACATTGGCGGCAACGGGCATCCCCACTGACCGCATTTTTAGATTTAGACATAAATC
>JBEDDQ010000284.1:0-3154 GCA_041176185.1 Armatimonadota bacterium
TCATCAACAACGCTGTCCCGGTGTAACCACTGTGTCCGATGGCTCCATCTCCAAATATCTCTCCCTTTGGAACCAGCGGATTCGATCCCGCAAAGAGTGCCAAGCTGTGTCCCGCAGGCCGACTTTGGTCGCAGAGCCAGCGCTTCGATAACGGCAACCCAAACCACTCACCCGAGAGCACCGCACGTCCAAATGCCGCTACATCACGAGCAGTCCCAAAACATCCCGCATTACCGCTGACATCCCCATTCCCACCCGCGGCAATCCCGCGCGCATTGCCATCATGTACGACGCCTATCAGCTCCACTGCATGACCTTCTGGTCCCTCGAGAGAACGCGTCGGGGCAACAATCCCGTTAGGCTTGTATGTAAACGATGTCAACGATAACGGATCCCAGCACCGCTCACGTGCGGCAACATCTAACGACTGCCCCGTCACGACCTGGACAATCTTCGCCAAAACAATGTAGCCAAGGCAGGAGTAGCGATACGCCGTCCCGGCTGGCTCGCTATCTGAGCGGACAATAGCATCGACTGCGGCATCAAGGCCAAGCCCATAGTCATAGCACGGGATGTGAGGAAGTAATCCGCTTGTATGCGTCATCAGCTGCAAAAGTGTCCGGTACTTCAATCGGCCGGCATCCGGGCCCAGAATCTCTCCCACAGTCTGCGAAAGCAAGATGTCCCCGCTGCGCAACAAATCCGACAGCACAGCAGCCGTCGCAATCGGCTTTGTCAGGCTTGCCAGATCATAAAGTGTGTTTGGGGTGACACGGCGTAGGCCATCAATCGTTCCGATGGCAATATCTGCGACGACATCCCCGCCCTGCGTGACAACAAGCGTCGCACCCGGATAGGCCCCAAGCTCAATTCCACGGGAGAGGATGGTTTCAATCGGACATCCACGGTTCATAGCGCATCCTACCAAAGGTTGAATCCCAGAGGAGGCGCTGTGGTAACGCTGGCCAGCGGCCGATGAGTTCTGTTAGTGACCTAGGTCCGGCGCAACATCGATGGTCCTGCACTGCGAATACACCGCCATCCCTGGCTTCGCCCCACGCGGCTTACGCACATGCCGGCGCTCAGCCACATCCACTGCCGCCACACTGGCATGCCGGGTTGCATCCGACTTTGCAGCAACAATCGCCGCCGCCCGTCGAATCAGCTTCTCCGGAACTTTCGTCTCTTTGCTGTCCATCCGGATGACGCCGTGCGCTCCTGTTCCAGCCCGAATGTGCATCCAAATGTCCTGTGGACGCGCGACACGCGTGAGGAGGTAGTCATTGGATGTCGCATTTTCCCCGACGAGAAATGTATAGCCATCGAGGTCGTAGGTCCGAATACGGTGGCCATCCCACTTGGACTCTCCAGCGGTCTGTTGCTGGGGCGACTTTCGCTCCGGCGCGATGGCATTGAGGTCATCTAGAAATGCTGTTACATCGGGGTCGGATGGGTCAGGGTCTCCGCCGGCAAGCAGTGTGTCCATGCGCACCGACAGGCGCGCAAGCTCGCTCCGCTCGCTCTCCGTATCCGCTAAGCGTCCATCCGCAAGCGCAGCTGCGTCCCGTAGCTTACTCGCCTTCGCAAACCACTTATTGGCATTCTCAGCCGGCGTCAGCTGTGGATCGAGCTCAACCACACGGGTGCCGCCGTTAAACCAGTCATCCAGGATGACCGAGCGGGCATCTGCAGAAATGGAACCGAGCTGCCCCATGATCAGCGATGCCGTTTCTTCATCCACCTTAGCCCGACCGGCCTCCGCAAGCGTTCGCTCAAGTTCTGCAGTCCGTTTTTCACGGTAGGCGATTGCATCATCTAGGCGGTGCTGGATGCTCTGCCAGAACTTCCCGGATGTCGACTCGGCCTGCTGGCTCCGCGTGATGTTGTCCCAGGCACGGCTGATGTTGGTGATGTCCGTTTGTCTCTCGGCGGGGATGTGCGTGAGGGGGAATGGCCAGGCGAACTCTGGAGTGCCATCCGCATCGGAGACCAGAACCGGCGTGTGCGGCAGTTTCAGAGCACGGGCCAGGAGCGCGGCACGGTTTTCCGGACCGCCAAGGGCCGCGGCTTCACGGTCGACCAGCGGGCCATAAGAGCCATTCGGGTCCGTGCGAAGGCCGGGCGGGTCGGTATAGGTCTGACCGATTTTCATCGGCCGCGGGGATGTCGCACTGATTGGCCGGAGTACGCCACGAACGGAGCCACCACTTCCAATCAGGATGAGGTTGGAATTACGGCCCATCAGCTCAAAGACAAGCGCGCAGCGACTGTCACCTTTGGCATCCGGGGAGCGGTTCTCAAAATGCATCCACACAATACGATCAGGCCCTGGCATCTCAATCCTGGTACAGGTGGAATCCTCGAGGTGTTTGCGGGCGACTTGGCAGAATCCTAGAGGGGATGGCGGCTGCGGATCCTTCCGCGTCGAAATGTGAAACCGGGGGGCGGTGTGGTCGGTGGCGATGCGCAGCTTATAGGCTCCGGAGCGACCGAAAAACTGGATGTAGACGCTGGATTTATCCGGCTGCTGTACTTTTTGTACGGTTGCACCTGTCAGCAAAGGTGTCAGCTCACCGACAATACCCGCAAGAGAAATCAGGTCCATAGGTCTCTACTCTACCGCTCTGGACTATGCGACGGTTGACATCGATGGAATAGGAAATGTCACTCTCCATGTCACTGACATACGGGAAGGACACTTGGAATCAAACATCAAAAGCGACTGTCTGGACAGGGATAGGGTAAACTTTGTGAAAATAAGACTGTCTGAATTTGTGTACCGAAGTGAAAGTGACATGCTGGAAAATATGACCCATTCCTCAGGCACCGGGCCATCCCCCGGGACGCTTGCCCTTGAGCCCGCATTGCAAACGATAGGGGCATCCCTCCTCTCCGAAGTCCGAAACCAGGAGACAAAGGGGCGTATCAGCGATGTCTTTTACGACCGTCTGATGGAGCTTTCGACCAGGGATGAAAAGCTGAAGGTCGAGTTGTTCCGCTTTGTAGATGCTTTGCCAGCCCTGAAAACTCCCGAGTCCGTTGCACGCCATCTTTCAGAGTACTTGGTACGTCCGGATGTCCAGCTGCCTCCCGGCGGCGCCCAGCTCATCAACTTTCTTGGCTCTAACCTACCGGCGCGGCTCGCACTTAAGAC
>JBEDDQ010000285.1:0-3011 GCA_041176185.1 Armatimonadota bacterium
GCCAGCCGTCCCCGCTGATGGCCCGAGATCCGGCAGCGGCGTGTTGAACAAGCGAATTGCCTGACGTACCACCCACGCATCGATCGCAACACCGCCGATGAGTAGGATAGTCGCAAAGACACGCCCTAGGGTGTCCGCTGTCTTTGTTCCAGTATTACTCATCGGTTTCATCATACGACCAGCCCCGCCTGCCCCGCACCCGGAATCACTCCGGTGCAAGCTTAAGCGCGGTAAGAATCCGCTCCATCACCAATCCGCTCGCAACCGCCGAGACACGCATCCGCTCGATTTCTGTCCCGCGGAATGCGACAATCGGCACCATCCACTGAAACAACGGCAGCAGATACGCGGCGTCATTTGAAGTATCCCCGACGCGGCCCGCGGCAAGCCTGCGCACCGCTGAAATGAGCCTAAGCGCGCGATAGAGCCGGTCCTCTGCGCCATCCAGCAAGGCTAGATCGACAGGGTCATAAATCGAGCCATCTAATAATGCAACCACTGTCCGCAGCAGTCGCTCTTCATCCCCGGGCTCACTGACCCGCGACCACTGAAGCAATCCAATTGGCTCCAGGCGTGCAAAGTCACTGGCAACACTGCGCGTCCGGGTCTCCGAAAAGTCAATTACGTAAAGGTTCAAGCGTTCATCCACGAGGATATTGTTCAGATTCAAGTCCCCATGCGTGATACCCGCAGGCCAATCTACGGTGAATTCAAGAAGCGCATCGTAGCGATGCTTGAGAAACCAATACGGATTGAGAACATCCCGGCCAAGCGTCTCTGAATACACCCTGGGGGTATCAGGATCTATGCCAAGCACTTCAAGTCCGAGCTCAGGGAGCGATGGAAAGAGACCTCGGACATCATGATCTCGGAATGGCTGAACGGGTTGAACACGCGCCTGGCCGTACCACGGCTCGAGGACATTTCCGGTGGTCTGCTCAATAATGCCGATGGCTTCCTCGATATCGCCATTCAGGTAGATATCCTCGAGGGGTCGGAGCTTGGATTCCACACCGGTGATACCTAGAAAGTTGTAGCGAAGCCCTGCGTAGTCGCCATGTTCTGCCTTGCCGAACAGCACGGTTGAGTTGTTCAGAATGAATGGCCGCACTGCAAGACGATAGGCCTGCTCTTCCCGCATCGTAATGGCATACGGGCTGATTTTCAGCACCGTTGGCAATGTGCGCCGGCCTTCACGGTCATAGGTGTCGGCGGCAAATGTGGATGCTGTGAAGCCTCCCGTGAGGCGTTTCAGGCGAACGCGTGCTTCATCCGTAAAGATTGACCGTACGATGAGCTCCCAGCTTGGGTGCAACGGCTCATCGACATCGATTTGCAGGCGGTCCTCTGCACCATCCCGAACAGCAGGATTGCTCTCAAACCAAATCCGTAGGCCGGATAGCTCTGTGTTAGCATCCAGGATGATAACTTTCAGGTCTGTGGCTTCCCCGAGTGCGGTCAAGGATGCCTCAGCAGTGACTGGCAGAGCATCAAGCTGGGTTCCACTTCCGACCAACGCCAGCCATCTGTCGTCCTTTATCCCTTTGCAACCAATCACGACGGCTGGTTGTGCACCGAGGGTGCAGTGGATGACAGCCAGGTACGACTCGGAGCCGCGGGTTGCTGCGAAGTGGAGCAGGTCCCGTTGGAGGCTACCAACGCGGATACTTCGGGAGAGATCATAGACATGCGAGCCACTCCCGGTGATGTGGGCGGCCCATTTCACGAAGGCGAATGTCCGCTCAGGAGCGATGCTGGCAAGGACATCCGTTTCTCCGCCGGGCAACCCCACCGCAATCAGCTCTCCCGTCGCGACAAATCCTCCGATTGCGTCATCATCCGATGCGCCTCCCGGACCAAATCCGCCATCCCCAAAGGCAAATCCAAGCTCGGTCAGGCTGATCGGGACAATGCCAGCTGCGCCATCAAACAGCGTGATGCCAAGAGGCGCGGCGCCGTAGGAGTGTTGGTAAACGGCGCCGCTTGGCGTCATAAAGCCGCTAGCGGGACGTGCCGCGGTCTCGCCGGCCAAGGCTCCGATGGCTTCATCAAGGGTCGGATAGGCGTCCCAGTGCCCGAGGAGACCTGTGACATTCAGGACATCCCGCACACTTGGCGTCATCCCGGTGATAACCGGCTTTAGCCCCGTGGCCCGCAGCGCCTTATCAAGCTGTAAGAGCGAGCGAATGCCGATACTCGAAATGTAGGCGACACCACTGATGTCAAAGACCATCGGGATATGCGACTGGTTTGCCGCCCAGATATCGAGGACTCCAGCACCAGAGGCATCAAGACGGCCTGTCAGCCCGAGAACTTCCACACCGCTGTGCATCGAAACCGTGATCGAAAGGGACATGGTACGTAATCTCCTTAAATTCGGTACATCACCGTCAGCCGCATTCTACTGGCATGAGCGCTACCGGTATGCTGGGCTATGAACGATTATCTCTGTATTCTTCGGCCGGCGCGTGAAGGATTTGTGGATGCTCCAACCGATGACGAAGTCGCAGCAGTTCGGGCTCACTTCGCCTACCTTCAAGGACTAACTGCGGCCGGAGTCTGCCGCCTCGCGGGTCGCACGGATGGCATGGGGATGGACACCATCGGTATCGTCCTCTACCGGGCCGCCACCTTAAACGATGCGACCGCACTCGCAAACAGCGATCCAGCGGTTGTGCAGGGCGTGATGACAGCTACCATCCACGATTTCCGTCTCGCGCTTCTTGCTGAAACCGTTATTGCGTAAACGACACCGCTCCCGTTGCCGTGTCCATTGTTGCCAAAGGACCGACGGGTAGCGTCAGCCTCCGAGGGATATGACCATACGGGTACCGGGTATAAATCGGGATGTGCTTAGCGACCAGCATGTCTGCAACTAGCGGGACTTTTTCGCTAAGCTCAGCATTCTTGGAATCATCGTCTGTGTTGAAACTGCCTAAAACAACCGCATTCACCCGGTCCAAGATTCCTGCGAGCTTGAGATGGTTGAACATCCGATCGATGCTATAGAC
>JBEDDQ010000286.1:0-3238 GCA_041176185.1 Armatimonadota bacterium
CCAATGGCATAACTGTCGATGTCCCCTATGAGCGCTTTGTGAACATGTAAGGATTCCCGTGCGCGATAGAATTACAACATGCTAGACATACGCCGAATCCGGCTTGAACCCGATGTGATCAAAGAGCTGCTCGCCCGACGCGGGGAGGATGTGACCAAGATTGATGAACTTTTGGCCCTTGATGTAGAGCGCCGTAAAGTCATGACCGAATCGGAGACACGGAAGGCTGAGCAAAACCGCTTGGGGCCTCAGATTGCACAACGTCGTAAGGCTGGCGAAGACGCATCTGACTTAATGGCAGCATCCACTGAGCTAAAGGCTCTACTCGTCGGTCTTGAGGAGCGGGTTCGTGACCTTGATGCTCAGCAGGAAGCAATGCTTGGAAAGCTGCCGAACACGCCTCTGGCAGATGTCATCGCTGGTGGGGAAGATCAGGCAGTTGTGCTCACAGAGCCTAGTCGACCTATCAGGGAGTTTGAGTTCGATGCAAAGGCACACTGGGACATTCTTGATTCGCTTGGCCTTACAGATGCTGAACGTGCGGTAAAGCTCGCCGGTAGCGGCTTTGTGCTTTATACGGGTATGGGAAACCGCCTCCAGCGTGCACTGATTGCTATGATGCTGGACATGCACACTTCCAATCACGGCTACACGGAAGTCGGCGTTCCGTATGTGCTAAGCCGGGAGTCCATTACGGCGAGTGGACACATTGTCAAATTTGTTGGTGAGATGTACCACGATGCAGAGTCAGACCTGTACTTTGTTCCGACGGCAGAGCCGGCCATGGTCAACATCTTCCGAGATGAGATTCTGAGCGCGGAGGACCTCCCGATAAAGCTGGTCGCGCATACGCCCTGCTGGCGGCGCGAGGCTGGAGCTGCGGGTAAAGATACCCGTGGACTTCAGCGTGTACATCAGTTCGACAAGGTTGAGCTCTTCCGCTACGTCCGGCCGGAGGATTCCGATGCTGCTCTTGAGGAGATGACACGGGATGCTTGTAACATTCTCGATGCATTGGAGATTCCATGGCGCCTGCTTGGGTTAGCTGCGGGTGACATTGCGTTCTCGGCTGCCAAGACCATTGACATTGAGGCATGGTCTCCTGGAGTTGGCAAATGGCTTGAAGTCTCATCTGCGAGCTGCTGTACCGACTTCCAAAGTCGCCGGGCAAAGATACGCTTCCGGCCTGAGCCAACGGCTAAGCCTGAATTTGTGCACCTTCTGAATGCATCCGGGCTTGCGCTTCCACGCGTTGTGGCTGCGATGCTCGAAACGCATCAACAAGAGGACGGAACCGTGAAGGTTCCGGCTGCACTTCAGACTTATCTTGGAGGAATTGCGGTTTTGGAGCCAGGGCAAACCATGTGGCCTGCCTGATCCAGTAACTTTGAAAAACCATTGATGGCTGCCTGACGGTAAAATAACGACCGTTATGGCAGCCCAATCACTTGATCAAATCGTCTCCTTTTGTAAGCGCCGCGGGTTTATCTTCCCCGGCTCCGAAATCTACGGTGGTCTTCAGGGAACCTACGATTATGGTCCCTTGGGTGTCGAACTCAAGAACAACCTTAAGCGCGCTTGGTGGCGTCACAATGTCTACGAACGGGATGACATTGAAGGCATTGAAACCAGCCTTCTGACGAACCGTTTCGTTCTTCGCTATTCCGGCCATGAGAAGGGATTTTCAGATCCGCTGGTCGACAACAAGACCACGAAAAAGCGCTATCGTCTGGATCATCTCCTGAAGGAACAAGATTCAGCTGTCCTGGATGCCGTCGCAGCGCATCTCGGAATTGAGCGCCCGGATGACCTGGATGTCTTCGTGGATGCGCTTCTACAGGACACATCAAATGCACAGGCGGCGTTGCTTGCGGCCAAGGTCATTGATGCTCAGGATGGTAAACCCGGTGACTGGACTGAGCCGAGGCAGTTCAACCTGATGTTTAAGACACAGGTCGGTCCTGTGGCAGATGATGAATCATTTGCATATCTTCGCCCCGAGACGGCTCAGGGGATGTTTGTGAACTTTAAAAATGTTGTCGATAGTACCAACCGCAAGCTGCCATTTGGCATCGCTCAGGTTGGCAAGAGCTTTCGGAACGAGATTACGCCGCGGAACTTCCTGTTCCGTGTACGCGAACTCGAACAAATGGAGATTGAATACTTTGTCCGCCCTGGTGATGACGAAGCCGTTCATGAAGCTTGGATTGAGGACCATATTGAATGGTGGGTCAATGTCGTTGGCCTCAAGCGCGAGAAGATTCAGCTCTTTGAGCACGTTAAGTTGGCACACTACTCCAAGCGAACCGTTGACATTCTGTACGACTTCCCAACACTCGGCTTCGATGAGCTCGAAGGTATTGCTAACCGCACTGACTGGGATCTTGGTAGCCACTCACGGTCGCAGGACACACTTCCTCTATCGGAGAACACAAAGACCCGCGTGATGCCGAATGAGCACTCGGTTGAGAAGCTGACCTATTTTGATCAGCCAAACAACCAGCACATCGTTCCATTCGTTATCGAGCCAGCCGCTGGAGTCGATCGTGGCGTCCTTGCTGCGCTTTGTGAAGCTTACGATGAAGAAGTCCTGGAAAATGGCGAGACACGCATTGTCCTTCGCCTTCCGGCAGTTCTGGCACCCATTAAGGTCGCAGTCCTTCCACTCAAGAAGAATGAGCCTACGATTGTTGAAACAGCCAAAAAGATAAAGAAGATGCTTCAGAGTGGTGGAGATATGCGTACGGTATACGATGACACCGCAGCCATAGGGAAGCTGTATCGTCGTCAGGATGAGGCAGGAACGCCATTCTGTATCACCGTTGACTTCGACACAATTGGACGCGGCCGGGATGGCGATACATCCATGGAAAACACTGTCACCGTTCGCCATCGTGATTCGATGGTGCAGGAACGAGTTGCCATCGATGACCTCGTCCACTATATCAAGAGCCGAATTGCGTAAACACCAACTCTAAACTACTGTAACGCAGCGAGCTGAAAGGACTGCCAAAGGTATGCGATCTGGGCAGTCCTTTCTATGTGATTTAGAGTCTAAATCGTGGAACGCTAATCTTTTTGAGCGTCATCTGCCTGTGCCAGACCGGACTTGTTGCCGTAATCAGAAATGCAGAAGCCTGGAAAGATGGAGGCCCCATCTTTCCACTTGCGTTGTTCGAAACGGCAAATGGTTCATCCGGCAGACCAAAGCGCGTATCAAGCTTTCCGTTGCCATTGA
>JBEDDQ010000287.1:0-4807 GCA_041176185.1 Armatimonadota bacterium
ATCATCGGCCTTGCAGCGATGTCATCAAGCATCCAAAGCGACACGAACCTGATAGGAAAGCTCCCGGATGGCGGGACGCGTGTGGTCACAGGCTGGAAAATCAAACCAGCTGGCACATCGATTCTGCTTCCTGACATGCTGCAGCGGGCCTCCCTCGCGCCGGATGGCAAAACCTTAGCCGTGATCAGCGGCGGGGCCGGCGTTCACGAGCTCCATCTCATCGAGCCACAGGGTGGAACACTGCGCCAAAGCATCCCCCTCGGACGCGCACAGTCCATCGGCCTCGCCTGGACCGCCGACAGCAAAACGATTTTCATCGCCGGTGGCAACAGTGGCCGCGTGCACCGCGTCCGTATTTCCGATGACCTTCGCGGCGCAGACCCGGATGCCATCACCCTCCCGGGAACCGCAACCTTCCAATCCGGCGTCGCGGTATCGCCAACCGGTGATGTCGTCTACGTCGCAGACATCAATAGCAACCGCATCCACCGCATCGTCTTCGCGACCACAACCTTTACGACAATCGATTTGCCGGCGAATACCCGTCCGGGCGCGATGACCCTCTCCTCGGATGGCAAGTCACTTCGCGTCTGCCTCTGGGGCAAAGCGGCCGTCGTTTCCTACGATGCCACATCCCTCGCAGAAACCGCGCGCGTCGCCGTGGATGAACATCCAAATGACATCATCGAGCGTAACGGCGACATCTGGGTCAGCTGCGGAAATGCCGATACCGTCGTCCGCATCGATGCCAAGAGCGGCACCGTAACCGAACGCATTAGGACTAAGCTCATCCCCACCGCACTCACCGGCTCGACGCCGAGCGCGCTCAGCCTCTCGATGGATGGCAAGCGTCTAGCGGTGGCCCTCTCGGATGCCAACGCAGTCCAGCTCATCGATGTTGAAAAACCCGGGATGTCAGAGACCATCGGCTTTGTACCAACCGCCCATTACCCGACGGCAGTTGCATTCTCGGCGGATGGAAAAACGCTGTTTATCGGCTCCGGCAAGGGGCTGGGCACGGGTCCAAATCCAGGCAAAGGCGTGGCGGAAACGGATGAGCTCAAAGGCCGTGCACGCCGCCAAGCAGGCTTACATGGCAGGCTTTACCCCTATATCGCAACGTTGCTGAAAGGCGTCGTGCAGACGGTTGATGTTTCAAGCCCAGCGCAGCTGAAAGCCTACACAGCGACCGTTATGCAAAACAGCCCTTATGGAACCCCGCCGGCTGCCGTCGATCCGGCATCCACAATCATCCCGACCAAAGCGGGCGTCGCCAGCCCGATCAAATATGTGATCTACGTCATCAAGGAAAACCGAACCTACGATCAGGTCTTCGGAAACCTTCCAAAGGGAAATGGCGATCCGGATTTGTGCATTTTCGGGGATGAGATCGCACCAAATCACCGCGCCCTCGCCCAGCAATATGTGCTGTTTGACAACTTGTATGCGAATGGTGAGGTCAGCGTGGATGGCCACCACTGGTCGAATGGTGCATTTGTGCCCGATTCGATGCAGCGGACGTGGCCAGCGCAGTACGGCTCAAAGGGCGCACCGCCTATCCGCTACGGCGACTTCAATGACCCACTTTCCACAAACCCAAGTGGGCGGATTTGGGATATGGCCGCCGCCAAGGGCCTTGACTACCGGACCTACTACTACCATACGACTAAGAAAACGAATGTCGCATGGAACCAGGCCCGCGGTAAGGGCGAACGAGACTATGTCGCGATTGACATTTTCCTGAAGGATTATGCAGAGTTTGAAGCATCCGGGAAGATGCCAAGCCTGATGGTGATGGCTCTCTCGGAAGACCACACCAAGGGTGCGACCGCAGGTGCGAATACGCCTGCGGCGTGTGTCGCATCCAATGATTACGCCATCGGAAAGCTCGTCGAAGCCGTCTCCAAGTCAAAGTTGTGGAAAGAAACCGCGATCATGGTGATCGAGGATGATGCGCAAAATGGCCCTGACCACGTGGATGCACACCGTACGGTGGCATTGGCGATTAGTCCCTACACACGCCGTGGGATGTTGGATTCGACCTTTTATAACACCACCAGTGTGCTGCGGACGATTGAGCTGCTGCTGGGTCTGGACCCGATGAGTCCATTTGATGCGACGGCCACCCCAATGTACAAGGCATTTGGCACCAAAGCAGATGTCACTCCGTACACGGCGATTAAGCCTGTAACGGATCTCGATGCGAAGAATCCCCCGAAAACCGCGCTGCTCAAGCTGCAAGGAAAGATTGACTTCTCGGCGCCGGACCGCATGGATGTCGCCGGCGAGCAGCGCCTCAACCGCGTGCTGTGGCATTCGATAAAAGGGCTGAAAACGCCGTATCCCGGCATCACACGGAGTCCACTCTTCTCAAGGGATGGCCGTGCGGCAGTTGTGCATGGAGATGAAGGCGAAGAGCGGGATTAGTTTTTGGGGTGGGGGCAGGCAGGCGAAACCACACCGCTATAATGATGGCTGCCGCCGGTGCGTGGCACACCATCTATGAGCATTCTGACCGTAACAAACCTAGCCAAGAGCTTTGGCGCCGACCAGCTCTTCTCTGACATCACCTTCTCCATCGCCGCCGGGCAGAAGTTCGGCCTCGTTGGACGCAATGGCGGTGGAAAGACCACCCTCCTCCGGATCCTGATGGGACAGGAGCTGCCAGACACCACCGGGACAACCCCGGCACGTATCAGCCTCGCTGCTGGCCGTCGTCTTGGCTACCTAAAGCAGGAAGCGCCTGTACATCCGGAGCGGACCCTTGCCGAAGAGGTCGAAGTAGCCCTTGGGCCTTACCGTGCAGCACAGGCTGCGATCGAAGCCGCTGGCGTCGCGATGGCGGATGCTGGTGATGATGCCGACAAGCTTCAGGAAGCCTTGGATGCCTATACGGCTGCACAGGATGATTTTGATTCGCGGGGTGGCTGGGAGCTGGAAGGCACTATCGAGAGCACGCTACGCAGCCTTGGCTTCAAGCCATCCGATATGTCCAAAGCCGTTGGAGACTGCTCGGGTGGTGAGCAAACCCGCCTCGCACTCGCAAAGCTTGTCCTCACCCGCCCCGACCTCCTCATCTTGGATGAACCGACAAACCACCTCGACATCGAAGCCGTTGAGTGGCTTGAGACCTTCCTCAAAGAGTATTTGGGGGCGGTCATTCTCGTCAGCCACGACCGGACATTCCTGGATGCCATCGTCGATACGATAGCCGACCTCGACAATGGCAAGCTCACCCTCTACCGTGGCAACTACACCCAATTCCGACAGCAAAAACAGGAACGCCTGGACCGTCAACACGAGCAGTGGAAGCAGCAACAAAAGGAAATCGAGCGCCTCAAGGACCTGATTAAGCGCAACCAGGGCGGTGGTGATACCGAGAGCAAGATCCGTAAAGTCACGCAGGGACGCATCGAGCGGATGGACAAGGTTGAGCGCGTCTTTGTGGACACCAGCCGGATGCGAGCCAAGGTGGATGAAAAGGGCGCTGGCCGCATTGGCCGGGATGTCCTTACATTGGAAAACCTCAGCAAGCGCTTTGATGACAAGGTTTTATTTGAAAACCTCGATCTGAATGTTGAGCGCGGTGATCGTGTCGGCTTCGTCGGACCTAATGGTGCCGGGAAGTCTACATTGGTCAAAATGCTCCTCGGGGATGAAGAACCAACCACTGGTCGTGTCCAATGGGGAAACAATGTCCGTCACGCGTACTTCTCGCAGCATGCCGCAGAGTCACTCGATTTAAAGATTTCAGTTCTTGAGACGCTTAGCTTGGCGATGCCTGATTGGAACGAAACCCAATGTCGCGGCTGGCTTGCACGGTTCCTCTTCATGGGGGATGACGTCTTCAAGAAAGTGGAAATGCTCTCTGGAGGCGAGAAGAACAAGCTTGTCCTCGGGTGCATGCTGCTGAATCCGGTGAACCTGTTGATTCTTGATGAACCGACAAACCACCTCGATGTCGAATCGTGTGAAGCGCTCGGAGAAATGCTAACGGAATACTCCGGCACACTCTTCCTTGTCAGCCACGACCGCTACCTGCTGAACCAGGTCACGAACAAGACCCTTGGCCTGACAGGCCGCGGGACAGCGAACTGGGTTGTTGGCAACTATAGTGTCTGGCGAGCGAGTCAGGGCGGCGGGAACGAAGCGATTCCATCGAATGCGATTCCAGCCAAGCAACAAAGCCGTGGAGCCAAGCCAAAAGCGAAGAAGTAATTTATTTTTCTTCAACCGGATGGATGCAAAGGCAACCTGCGCCGGCGGAAACAGCGGATGTTTTACCGATCAAAATCGCCTGCGCGGTGTTACGTTTGTCGGTTCTGGAATATTTGGAATTGTGCTCGATGGCACAAAATCTCCGCGTAGGGGCGGGCTGCCACGCCCGCCCGTGGTAACAATTCGAACCTAACCTACATCTCCACCTTTGGAACAGCCGCAAGCAAGCGCTGCGTCGTGGCGTGCTGCGGATGGTCAAACACATCTTCAACCATCCCACGCTCGATAATCTTGCCCTTTTCCATCACACACACTTCATCGGCGAGGTAATCAACCACCGCTAGATTGTGCGTCACAAACAAATAGGTCAGGCCACGCTCGCGCTGCAGGCGGCGCAAGAGGTTTAGCACCTGACTCTGCACACTGACATCGAGGGCACTCGTCGGCTCATCCAAAACCAGAAACTCCGGCTCCACCGACAATGCGCGTGCAATCGCAATACGCTGACGCTGCCCCCCCGAAAACTCATGCGGATAGCGGTCAAGCGCATGCGCCGGCATCCCGACCTGACCAAGCAGCTCCTGTGCAC
>JBEDDQ010000288.1:0-4643 GCA_041176185.1 Armatimonadota bacterium
GGCAATGAAATGCAAGACCTTCGCCGGGCTTCCGCTCTTTTAGTCATCACGGCACTGGTTGCCGCAGGCGTCAACGCAACGTGGAATCCATCACCGCCAGTGAAGTTCCAAGGGCTTAGCGCCATCAAACAACGCATCCCTAACGATGTCAACGGTGCTACCCGGACTGATGACATCGAATTTGCACCGGAAGTCAAAGCTGCCCTCAGCGCTGCTGACCTTATCGGTCCGGTTTTCAGGAGTCCGGAAGCTGGCCGTATCGATGTCCTCCTCATCGGTGGCACCGACCGCAGCGCCCTCCATGATCCGCGTGCCTGTATGATTGGCGCTGGCTGGCGCCTCGAAAATGACCACACGGAAACCCTGCCAGGAACCAATGTCCAGGCTCGCGTTTGCAAAATGGTAGGTGGCACCGCCGATACCGACTTTGAAGTCCTCTATCTGTATGTGGTCGACAAAACCATCATCCAACAAGTCACCCAAATCCGGATGCAAATGCTCGCATCCGCGCTGATTGGCAAAAAGGGAACCCCGGTCTGTTTCTTCCGCCTGCAGCGTGCAGTGCCGCGCAACCGCACGGATGACCCTAAGGCTGCGGCAGCCTTCCGTGACTTCGCGGCAACTTTGTGGAACCGCCTCGAAATACCATCGCACCTAGTCGACAATGGCTGATCGTACATCCCAGCGGAAGCTCCGCATCGCCTGTGTCCTCGACCAACAAGTCGGGCTCAAGTCGCACGCACTCAACCTGATGAATGGGTTGAGTGCGCATCCGCACGTCGATGCCACACTCATTCCTGTTGAGTATGGAAATGGCGATCACTGGCTCTTTCGTGTTCCGGGACTCCCGGGAGGTATCGCCGGAACGCTCTGCGCCCGCGGTGAAATCGAGCGTGGAATCGCGGCGCTCGGCGCCATCGATGCCGTTTTGTGGGGCACCTGGGCCGCCAAAAGCGTCCCGCACATCGTTGAGCGGTTTCCCGCCTTCTTTGTAATGGACATGACGCCAAACCAAATGGCGGATATGGGGGAGCCGTACGGTTACACAAAAGCCCGCTCTGGGCGCTTTGCCGCGTGGAAACGCCGCGCAACCGAGCGTATCTATCAGCATGGCACTGCGTTTTTCCCATGGAGTGACTGGGTTGGTGAAAGCCTGCACCGCGACTGGGGAGTGGCTACGGAGATCATCCACACCATCCCACCTGGCGTTGACACAACCTGCTTTCAGCCTGTATCGCGACCGACAGCTGCACATGGACAACGTGATGTCGTCAATGTTCTCTTTGTTGGTGGTGACTTTGAACGTAAGGGTGGTCCGGGCTTGCTTGCGTGGGCCGAACGAAACATCGAGAAAGTGCACCTGACGGTTGTAACCCGTGATGAAATCCGCGAAGCACCGGCAAATGTCACCGTCCGTCACGGTATCGGACCTAACTCTCCTGAGCTGATTGCTCTCTACCAAAGCAGCCACATTTTTGCGCTGCCGACGGTGGGGGATTGTTACTCGATGGTTGGGATGGAAGCGATGGCCTGCGGGGTACCGGTGGTCATTTCCGATATCGGTGGGATCAGGGATATCATCGCGGATGGCCAAACCGGCTATCTCTGCAAGCCGGGGGATACGGCTGAATTTGCTGCAAAGCTGGATGTGCTTGTGGAGGACACGGCTCTTCGCGCCCGGATGGCAGCTGCTGCACGTGAGCGTGCGCTTGCTCAATTTGATGCATCCGCCTGTGCACGGCACCTCGGTGACATCGTTGCCCAGAGCCTGGCGAGTCCATCTGTCCTGCCGAATGCCGCGTAAGTTCGCGCTCTAAACCTGATGTATGGGGCTGGCCTGCCGGGGGTGGGGCAGCCCCATTCTCAATTGTTATCAACGCAATCATCCATATTAACTGGAAAAACAACCCTGACATTTCACGTAATGTGACCGTTAGGCTCTTAAATTCCGGCCATCACATGCCGATATTCCTACTAGGGACTCACTCTGTTCCCTGATGGATTGGAAGCAAAATATGCATCTTGGCTTGGCATTGGAATATTCACTCGGGCATGTAACCCATGCGCAAAACCTTCAGCAGCAGCTGGATGGTGTTGCTGCTGTGACGCCACATGCCATCCGCCTTGCCTACGATGATACTGCTCAGTGGTGGCAGCGCCTCCCGGGGATCCGGAGCAACTGGAGCCTCCGCGCCAGCATCGGTGCGCGCCTCTACCTCAAACGCCATCAATCCCAATTACAAGGACTTTTCTTCCACTCGCAGGTGACATCTTTGCTGTCGGCGGACCTGATGCGGACGATTCCTTCCGTCGTCTCGCTGGATGCAACCCCGCTGCAATACGATTCTCTGGGTGCGAGCTACAGTCACGCAACCGGCCCCGCTGCGATCGAGACGTTTAAGAAGAATCTCAACACCCGCGCATTCCGCATGGCATCCCGTCTCGTAACCTGGTCCGAATGGGCCAAGGGCTCGCTCGTGAACGATTACGGAATCGACTCTGACAAGGTTGTCGTGATCCCGCCTGGAATCGACACGGAGCGCTGGAACTTTGGGAGCCGCCCGGCGGATTCTCATACCCACCTGCTGTTTGTCGGAGGTGACTTTTACCGCAAGGGTGGGCAGACGCTCCTCGATGCCTGGCGTGGTCTAAGTCCGGCAACACGCAACCGAGCGACGCTGCACATTGTGACTAAAACGGATGGCATTACCGGGGACATGGCCGGCATCCAGCTGCACTATGGCCTGACGCCAAACTCGGATGCCTTGATTGACCTCTACCGGATTGCCGGTGCATTTGTGTTTCCAAGTCATGGAGACTGCCTCCCACTTGCGGTGCTCGAAGCCCTCGCAGCGGGTCTGCCGGTGTTGACGACCAATGTCGCCGCGCTCCCGGAAGCGGTCCGCCACCTCGAGTCGGGGCTGATTCTCCCCATCGATGACGCCACGGCGTGGACGGCTGCGCTCACAGATGTGATTACAGATGCTGCATTGCGCAAGGCTTGGGGTGCTGCTGCAAGGCAGCATGCCGTTGATCAATTTGATGCCAGAAAAAACTATGGGCGCCTCGTGGATGTCATCACGCAGTGCGCTGAAAGGAAGCTCGCAGCATGAAAGTGACGATGCTGGTGCCATCCTACCGGAAGGTCGGGATAGCGGAGGCGGTTAGATGCGATGCGCACCCGGACATGGACTACGATGCCCTTGAGCGCTCGTTGGTTACCAACAACAACGCTGATGTCACATTTGTTGACTTTGCCGCTCTTGATGCCTGCCAGGACCCACGTGTTCGCTTGGTTACAAAGCTTGCTGGTCGGGATGCCGGTCTCGCGGCGCTGGGCTTTTTCCACCATTCACGTGGAGTGGATTGCATCTTCTCGAACAGTGAGAGCATCAGCATGCCGCTTTCGCTGATGTTCCGGATGTCTACGGCGAAGCGCCCGGGGCATGTGGTGATCTGCCACCGGCTTAGCACAGGGAAGAAGAAGCTGTTTTTCAAGGCTCTGCAGGTCCACAAGGAAATGGACAGGCTGTTTGTCTATGCCGACATCCAGCGACAACATGGAATCGATGTCCTTGGCATCCCGGCGGAGAAGCTCACGCACATCCACTTCCATGCTGACACGGATTTTTACCGCCCGGAAGCCAGCAGACGGATTGTTGATCATCAGGTCTGTGCTGCCGGACTGGAGTGGCGGGACTATCCCACACTGATCGCAGCGGCACAACGTTTGAGCACTTTTGACTTTCGCCTTGCGGCGGCGAGTCCGTGGTCAAAGCACACGAATGAGACAGAGCGGACGGCGCTTCCGGCAAATGTTGCGGCACGTCGCTATGAGTATAGCGAGCTCCGCGAGCTGTATGGCTCGAGTGCTGTGGTTGCGTGCCCGCTATATGAGACCGATTTCCAGGCTGGGATTACGAGCATTTTGGAAGCGATGTCGATGGGGTGCGCGGTGGTCGCAACGCGGACAGCTGGGCAGACAGATGTCATCGAGGATGGAGTAACAGGGCTGTATGTCGACCCTGGGGATGTGGATGGCTGGTGCCGGGCTTTGGAGCGTCTTTACCGGGATTCAGCCTTGCGGGAGTCGCTAGGCGCGAATGCGCGGGCATGGATTCTGAACCATGCAAGCCTTGCGCTATGGGTGCGTCAAATATCATCGGAAATCGCCAAATTTGGTGTCGCTAGTACATCTTGGCAAGCTAATTGCAAGCATTTTGCTGCAGGAGAAAAAGTATGAACAAGTTTGTAGGTATTGGACTCGGAATCGTCGCCGCTGGCTCGCTCGCAGGGAATGCACTCCTGTTCCAGCGCTATTCAAGTGCAAAGCCGGTTGTTTCGATGGGCGCTGAAGCGGTTAGTATCAAGGACTTCCGCGATCGCCTCGAAGTCGTGTCCGGTAAGCAGGTCTTGACGAAAATGGTCCTTCGGTCCATCGTCATGACAGAAGCTAAAGCCAAGGGCGTTGCTCCTACAAAGGCGGATATCGAAGCGCGCATCGAGCTGATGAAGCGTGCGAATGTCAACGGCATCGCGGCCGCCATGAATGATCCTAACCAGAAGTACATCATCGAGGAGGATGTCGAAACCGATATCGCCCTTGAGAATGTGATCACAAGTGGTATCGCGGTTACCGAACC
>JBEDDQ010000289.1:0-6239 GCA_041176185.1 Armatimonadota bacterium
GAGCTGCTCGCTGGCTCCATCGCAGTGACCCGACCGATGTTGCACGCATGGAACATCGCACGTTCATCTGCTCGCAACGAGAAGAAGATGCTGGTCCAACCAACCATTGGCTTGAACCACAAAGTGCAAAAATCACGCTGGATGCGCTGTTCGCCGGAAGTTTCGCTGGGCGAACGATGTATGTAATCCCGTATGCGATGGCACCTCTTGGTGGAGCGTTCACACAGTTCGGTATTGAAGTCACGGACTCACCCTATGTAGCCTTGTCAATGTCCATCATGACCCGGCTTGGTGGGACTGTTTTGGATGCGATTCAGTCTGCCAATCCCACTGATGTAGTACGAGGGTTGCACTGCACCGGGAGTCTCGATCCGGATAACCGATGGGTTTGTCACTTTCCGGAAACTCGCGAAATATGGTCTTTTGGATCCAACTATGGCGGTAATGCTCTTCTAGGAAAGAAGTGTCATGCACTTAGGCTGGCATCGGTAATTGCACGGGACAATGGCTGGCTTGCGGAGCATATGCTAATCGTCGAGCTCACAACGCCAACGGGTGAAATACAGCACATCGCAGCTGCATTTCCGTCCGCTTGTGGCAAGACAAACCTTGCGATGCTTGAATCCTCGCTAGAGGGGTGGGGCATCAGGGTGCTAGGGGATGACATCGCATGGCTGCGTCCCGGTGCGGATGGTCTTTATGCAGTCAATCCTGAATATGGATTTTTTGGTGTTGCACCAGGGACGAGTGCGAAAACTAATCCAGTGGCATTGTCAATGACTATGCACGACACCGTGTTCACCAATGTTGCTGTGACATCTGATGGTAATCCTTGGTGGGAAGGCCTTGACCCGCTACCAGAAGGTACAGCCATCATAGATTGGCGGGGAAGTGTACGGGCTTTTGGGGATGGTGAAGGACCACTCGCCCATCCAAACAGCCGCTTCACGAGCCCTCTTACAAATTGTAAGACGCTGTCTGACAACTGGAATAATCCTAATGGTGTTCGTATCGATGCAATCCTGTTCGGGGGACGACGTCCGACAACGATTCCATTGGTGATGGAAGCTCAGGACTGGACACAAGGTGTTCTGTATGGGGCTAGCATGGCATCTCAGACGACTGCCGCAGCCACTGGGGCTGTCGGAGTGTTGCGTCGTGACCCGATGGCAATGTTGCCCTTCTGTGGCTATAACATCTGCGATTATTTCAGCCATTGGCTTAGCATGGCTGAAAACCTACCTAACATGCCTAAGATATTTTCTGTCAATTGGTTCCGACAGGATGAATCGGGACGCTACATTTGGCCAGGATTTGGAACCAATATTCACGTAATCAAGTGGATTTCGGAACGGGTTAGCGGATCCGTTGATGTTTATGAAACGCCCGTTGGTAACCTACCGCTTAGAACTAACCTTGCTTTAGAGGGCGTCGACATTCATGAAGAAGCGGTAGAACTGCTTCTTACCGTTGATGCCGTGGCATGGCACGAAGAAGTTGATGCGATTCGCAATTACTTCGCTTCGCTCGGTGAGGCCGTTCCAACACCACTGATTGAACGTCTCACGACCATAAAGACAGCGTTAGCTTATTCTTGATCAAAAACTAGCTGGACTTCATTTAGCGATTTCAAGGATTTATAGCGTCTGAGAGTGTGCCACCTAGGTGCAGATGACTATGAACTCCTCGAGTGGCTATCCTTTGCGCTGCGTTTTGTTTCTAATCGCCACGCTCACTTGGATCACTAACATATTGACGTCTCGACAAAAAAACTGCGCCACATGCCAAACGGGCATAGGCGCAGCGTTTTGTTTCAAACTACTTACCGACGAGGAAGCGGTATTCCGTCTTCTGGCGATAGGTCTGTCCTGGTCGTAGAACCGTCGATTGGAAAGAATCATTACGTGTCGCCACGCTCACTTGGATCACTAACATATTGACGTCTCGACAAAAAAACTGCGCCACATGCCATACGGGCATAGGCGCAGCGTTTTGTTTCAAACTACTTACCGTCGAGGAAGCGGTATTCCGTCTTCTGGCGATAGGTCTGTCCTGGTCGTAGAACCGTCGATGGGAAAGACGGTGTATTGATCGAGTTTGGATAGTGTTGGGACTCAAGACAGAAACCATAGTTTCGCTCATACACCTGTCCCGACTTGCCCTTGAGCGTTCCATCTAGGAAGTTACCAGAATAAAACTGGATGCCAGGCTCATCTGACCAAACTTCCAGCACACGACCACTTGTTGGTTCTGTAACGGTCGCAGCCTTACGGAATGCTCCTGCCTTGCCATCAACAACGTAGTTCAAGTCATATCCATTTGGGTCTCCATCAGTTTGCGCGATGTTGTCGCCAATCGCATGCATCGTTGTGAAGTCATATGGAGTACCAGTAACGGTGACGATCTTACCTGTTGGCAACAGTGTTGCATCCGCAGGGGTGTACTTGGATGCATTCAGGTGGACGCTGTGGTTAAGGATCGTTCCCTGACCTGCCAGATTGAAGTAGGCGTGGTTGGTCATGTTGATGGGAGTCGCCTTTGATGTAGTCGCGCGGTATTCCATCCGAATGGCATTGGAGCTGGTCAGCGTGTAGGTGATTTCAGCCTTTACTGTCCCCGGATAGCCTTCTTCGCCATCTTTGCTTGTGTAGCGGAAGCGAACGCTGGGGCCGGCGTTGCTTTTCACGACTTCTGCTTGCCAGATGACTTTGTCCCAACCTTTGACACCGCCATGGAGGTGGTTTGGTCCATTGTTTGTAGCCAGCTGATAGCTAGCGCCATCCAACTTGAACTTTCCCTTGCCGATACGGTTTGCTACACGTCCCACCGTGCTGCCAAAGTATGGATGTCCAGCCTCATATCCTGCGACTGTGTCGAAACCGAGGCAGACATCCGCGATGTGTCCATTGCGGTCTGGCGCGTGCACTCCGGTAAGCGTTGCACCAAGGGTCATGATGTCAGCGGTAATCTTGCCGTTGGTCAGGACAAATTTGTGGACAACTGCTCCGGACTTAAGCTTTCCAAAAACCGTCTTTTTCACTCCTGGCGTCTGTGCCATGGCAGATCCTGCCGTCATCGTTACGATTCCCCCCGCGGCAACCATTGCCGATAAAATCTGAACAACTTTGCTCATGAATGCCTCGTTACACGTTGTGCTCCAATGGGACATCACAGCCCGATTGTGCTGGCTTTATGTTACGGGATACAGGTTATAATTCCTGCCGACGATGCAAGCAGGTGATTGTAATATCCACCGATGCACGAGAGAGTTTTGATTCGGATGAATCTATATGCCAGACTACTGCTCAAGTACCGTCAGGACCTTATAAGTATCAATTAACGGGATTGGCGCAGTGATTCCTGCTGGCAGCGTTTGCACAAGCGGGCTTCCAATCGACACGGTGGTTTTACCGGACAACACATTAAAACAACCGGTCTGACTGGCATTTCCTCGAATTTCAAGATCGCCCTTACAGACCTGTACGATACCGACGTAATCCGATGCGACCGACGATCCGCGGATCGTGCAGGTTACTTCAGAGGTGTAATCGCAATCCGATGTACGGTTTCCACAAACCATCAATGTTGGTGTTTTTGTCGTGACTGTCTTATCGATGCGATAGCAAGAACGGCTATTCTGGACAAAACGTCCATTCACAACCAAGCAAGTTCCATTCTCAAGCGTTGACGATTCATCCAGCTCAACATTGCCATCAACATAAATCGTTCCTGGACCCCTAAGAGTGACCTTCTCGCCACTGCCACATTTGATATCGCCAGCGATTCGTCTAGGGCCTGTGATGGTAGTCGAACTTGAAACATCACCATAGCGAGTTCCACCAGAACAGGCCTTCGAATACTCTACGCTACGACATTTGTCAACATCGGACTGAGAAGGAAACGGCACACGAGGCTGGTTCTCACACTTTTTATAAATGCTGCCGCTTGCCCTTACGTCAAGGCGGCTTCGAACGGTTCCATCGATGTTACAGGTGCCATCGATGGTAATCCTGTCATTCGATACCAAGCCTGCATTGTGCCCACCTGCTGGTAGAGTGCGGAGGGTGGCACCAGATGTGATTCGGATAGGTCCATTAGAGATAATGCCGGTCGATCCAGGTGGTTGTCGCATCACTTCAACCTTTGCAACCAGATTAATCTTGATTCCAAGTGTTGTTGTTCCAGTTGAACGAATGAGGTACGTGCCATCGGGAAGGGGGCAGACATGCGTCATGTAACTTCCTTGAACTGTGCCACTCGCAGAGGTCACCGTTGTTACCTCCCCGGTATAGCCGCTGTTAGCATAAACTTTTTGTGCCGCAACATCGATTCCTGATTCGGCCATCCCGCGGGCGATATCCCGCTCGCCATTCCAAGTGGAAAGCTTTACCTGCTGGGACATCAACTGGGTTACCCCCGCTACTCCAAGAATCGTAATGGACAAGACCGTTAGGCTAACGATACTGGCGGATCCATTTCTTCTATGTCGGGTTGGTGTCATCTCTTGTTTCTCAATCTGGCTTCGGTAATGTGCGTGGTCATGTAAGGGGAGGAGTTCAGACTTGATGTGCTTCGCTTCGATTGCAATTCCACCGATGTGATATGCGGGCAGCTTGCAGCCGTCGGAGTGACTTTGTACTGAACTCCAATGATTGATGGACCGGCGGGAACCTGGACACTAACTGCCTGTGACCCTGCTTGCCATGTACACGGAATCGTTATTCCGTTGCGCGTGCACGCTGGTTGCTCTATTGGAACCGTTGCAAGCATGAATGATTGTGTGATGGATGTCGACGATGAATTTAGCCAGTCAATTACTTCAGACACACGATAGGTAAACTTCGCATCCGTACAAGCGGTGACATTGGAACCAGACCCACCCGGCCGTTTAGAACCCAACCCGGGGAGACAGGTTCTTGCTACCTGTGATGCTGCCGGTACAAATGCAAATACGACCGTATCTGTTGATTCAAGAATAGGATTTGCCTTCGAAAAGTCATATCCCGTGGCAGACAAAACGACACAGGTGGAGGATGTTGAATATGTCGTCCCTCTGATTACCGTTGATGGAAGTATCGCGATGCCATCCCGGAGCTCTTTCGCGATAGCATCCACGCCCTGACTGACTTGCGTATCAACTATTCTCGACATCAGGGCCTGTTGAGAAAATTTGCTGATGGCAATGGCTGTTGAAACGACAAAGAGAACGATTATTGAGCTTATTCCCGATGCGATAATCACTTCAGCCAGTGATACCCCCGTTGAACGGTGTTTCATGGTGATACACCGCCCGGAGTTAGGAGGGTAACCGTGTTGTAGGTGCGCTGTCGCCCCTGCCTGACACCAGATGTCCATTGCACCCGGATGACAACTTTGCGTACAGAGGTCGATGGTGTTGTGATGGTCACAGAACCCGAGGCATTCGGGAGGGCATTAAGAGTGTCAACGGGGCCAAACTTCGTCAATGTAAATGTGCCATCAACCAAATTGACGACACCAACAGCCCGAATATTTTCGATGACGGTTCGTGCGACTTCTCTTGCAAGTCCGGCGCGCTCAACGCTGCGATGAACCACAACGGTTGAAACAAATGAAGGTAGAGACAAAGCCCCAATACCGACCACCAGCGACGATGCAACAAGAGCATCAAGCAGTGAAAATGCTCTACTAAACCGCCGCGATACATCAAGTGATCGTCGGCTGTCTTTCATACCGTCAATATTTGGCTTGGCTTGATTTAAACCTTTAGGTCAGACCCTGTGTGTCGAAGAAAAAGTCTTCGGCAACGCCGGAGTGATTACCTCAGTTCATAAGGAACCAGCAGAAGTCGCGGTTTGGTAATGGTTCGCCGCGGTTGGTTAATCGGGACGGGTTGTAGACCAGAAGCGACCTACCAGCGGGTAGCTGCTGCTTCCAGGTGGTGCCGAATCGACGGCCCGGAAACCGATGGCAATATGTGCACTTATCGCATCGGCATGTGCGAGCACCACGGCTTCTGGTGTGGCAGGAACCTTGGCCGCACCATGCTCTGGGCGTTCATGGTGGCTTAGAATCAGATGAGCAAGATGATTTCGCATTGACTCCGGCCAATCCAACGTTAAGTGAATAATACGGGCGGCTCCGTATGCGACATGCCCAATAAGCATCCCGTTATCTGTGTATTCACCGGCACGAAGGCCGTGCGTCATTTCATCCAGCTTGGCGAAATCGTGCAGGAGTGCGCCGGTAATAAGGATATC